>JAFWCP010000523.1 GCA_017536845.1 Solobacterium sp.
ACGATGCAATGCCCCAGACAGCCCGGCCGCCAAGCATGGCTGCAATCAGGGCGACATAGACATTGATCATGTTTTTCGGCAGCATTTTATAGATCGTGCCGCTGATCGCGCCATAGGCACATAATTCAAATGCCATCGGGATGGCCCGCATCATCGGCGGCATGCCGAACATCACGCTTCTCAGCAAAGGTCCGATAAACCCGACAACGGCACCATAGGCAGGGCCGGCCAGGAAGCCGCATACAAGCACAGGAATATGCATGGGTGAAAGGGCCTGGCCGATCTGCGGGATATTGCCGGTAATAAAAGGCAGGACAATGCATAAGGCAAGACAGAGTCCTGCGACAGTCAGATTGCGTAAATTCTGATTCATAACAAAAACCTCCATTCAGGAACCACGCGCCGGCCTTCTGCCGGTTCCTGCCTTTCTTCAGAAAAACAGGATTGATTCAATGGACTGCTTCAGCTGTCCCGAAAAGTTTAGCATGGTTAACATGGCCGGTGCAAGGCTGATGATCTGCTCCATCTCAGAAGGTTTTATTACCGAAACAGTCACTGTCATCCTGTTGCAATAATACAGCTGCTTTGCCTGGAACGGTCTTCTTTTCAGCGCATATCAGGAAACCGACGCGGCCGAAGGATGCCAATGGATGGCCATTTCTGCAGCATTCGAAAAAAATCTGAAAAAAAGCTTGCACGATCAGCACTTCGATGCTATCATAAATGAGCGCTGAAAAAGAGCGAACCCAACATGATCTTGGCAGATGAGGAAATACTCAAGAGGCCGAAGAGGTGCCCCTGCTAAGGGCATAGGTCGGGAAACCGGCGCGAGGGTTCAAATCCCTCTTTCCTCGCCATAGTGGTCCCGTGGAGTAGCGGTTTATCTCGTCTCCCTGTCACGGAGAAGATCGCGAGTTCGAATCTCGTCGGGACCGCCATATATGCGAGTGTAGTTCAATGGTAGAACGCCACCTTGCCAAGGTGGACACGGCGGTTCAATTCCGCTCACTCGCTCCTGTACAAAGCTTCCGCAAGGAAGCTTTTTTTTGTCTTTCAAAAGAAAAAGCCGGGGATTCAGCGAATCTCCGACTGATAGATCTGTTCTTCAAACTGATGCATGCTGGCGATGGCATTTCTGTACACGGCCGGCTGAAACCGTTTGAGATCGCCGATGCAGCGGCTGAAATCAATGTATAGACCGCCATCTGCTTATGGGTGCGGATATAGCTTGTCCTTGCCAGCGTCAGCCCCTGCACCGCTTCCAGGCAGACATCACACCGGATGTTACAGGTCCGGCCGCTGCTGACCGGCAGCACGGTAAATTCCGTATCATGGACACGGTCAGGTTCATGCACGATGAGCACCGGCCTGGACTTTATCCTGATGGTTCCGGTTGCCGCGTCAATGCAGCGGAAACGGGCACAGAAGATCTTTATGACCCTGCTCATTCAGGCATCCGCGAATTCATCCAGATACATGCCCCACACCGGGTCAAAGATCCGGGCATGGGCTGCATCTTTGCGGATCTCTTCAACAGCCAGCACCCGGTTCCTGTTTTCCTCCGCCTGCAGGCCGGCTCTTGAGTGCGGTCAGGAAGTTTCCCGGTGCGAAAGCTGCCTGAGATCCAGGGCGCTCATCCGGCTGAACCGTGCCAGGGTCTCATCAAGGATATGCCGGCTCTGGTCATCATTGATATAGCCGGCTTCGGCCACCAGGTCGTGATGATGGCGGACATCCGGTGCCACCGGGCCATGCACCCAGCCTTCCATACGTTCCCCGAATAACAGTGAACCGTTTCCGCCAGGGCCTGGCGCTGGGCAAAATACAGCAGCTTCATCTCATCCATTGTCAGCCCGTATTCCTCTTCCATCCGGCGCTTCAGATAGCCTGCTGCGTCCGGTATTCCGATCATTGCGTCACTCCCTGACAAAGGCAGCAAAGTAGTCCAGCACTGCCTTGTACCATCTTTCTCTTTCCCGCTGACCGGCATTGTAGATCTCATGCTTTGCCTCCGGGAAGCTGAGCACTGTGACAAACGGGGATGCCGCCGCAAAGGCATGCTGGCCGTTCGGCTTGACCAGTGTATCCAGCCCGGCCTGGCATAACAGCACCGGGACTCTGATCTGGCCGGCATTTTTCACTGCTTCCTCGGTCGCGGCATTGGCCGCCTTGACCCAGCCCCATGTAATGCCCCACATCTGGTTGGCCGGATCCTGTCTGCGCAGCTCCATGATGTAGTCATAACGCGCCTTTGAGCCCATGGAGCTCGCTTCAAAATCGCTCACGCCGGTAAAGCCATGCTGGCCCGGCGCATACTGCTGGTCAAGATCCACGACTTCCGAAATCCTGGCCATGGCATTGATGGCCGGTTTTGGATAGCGGCCGAAGTTCAGTTCCAGCATCGGCGAACTCAGCACAGCACAGCGGAAGTCTTCAGGATGCTGTTCCAGATAGAGCGCTCCGATGCAGCCGCCCATGGAATGGCCTAACAGGAACAGCGGTTCCTGCTTCACGGCCGGGCGCACGCACTGTTCCATAAAGGCCTCCAGGTCCTTAAGGTAATCGTGAAAGTCAAGTATGTGTATCTTGTCTTCACTCAGGTCAAACGCCCTTTCACTGCGGCCATAGCCCCGGAATTCCAGGAAGAAGACGGAATAGCCTTCCTGATACAGGCGATAGGCCATTTCGTGGTATTTGCCGAAGAATTCGCCCATGCCATGGGAGATGACAACAGTACCGCGAGGATTGTCATGCACGGCATGATAGGCAGCCAGTTTCAGCCCGTCAAAGCTTTCAATGGTTTCTGTCTGAACATGTTCGGACAGCCATGGCTGCAGGGTATGGCTGACATAGTCGCGGAACTCCACACCTTCATAATACTGCCTTGCCTGATCGGGATAATTGGTGATGACGGTATCCACCCCATACTGCCCGCATAAGGCAAACAGGCTTTCGTCATTGACCGTCCAGACATTGACATCCAGGCCAAGGTCATGGCATTCCTGCATGAAGCCTTCAAAGCGGATGTTGTAGACCGCCGGATGAAGGGCGTCAACGTGGTATGCGGCGCCATAGGACGGCATCTTCAGCGTGCCGTCGGCATACAGGAACGCCGTCTTTGCATGAGGGTCAAGCTGCTGGATCTTCAGGATGGAGGCATGGTTGAACGATGAGTAGATGACCCTGTCCGCAAACCCTTCGGCATGGACAAGGTCAACGATCTTTTCTTCAATGCCGGCATAATCAAAGATG
>JAFWCP010000524.1 GCA_017536845.1 Solobacterium sp.
AAGGTGTTCATGAAGCCGGCAAAAAGGTCGTGCTTGTCTCCAACGGAACTGCGGAAAAGCATATCCTGGAAAAGCTGATGCCCTATGTGGATGCCATGAACATTGACTATAAAGGAGATGAAGCCTTTTACAAAGAACTGTCAGGCAGCCATGAAACCGTCAGGAATACCATTGCATATGTCCATGACAAATGCCATCTCGAAGTCACAACCCTTATCATTCCTGGCAAGAATGATGATCCGGTGTTTATCGAAGAAACAGCCATATGGCTTGCCTCTTTGAACAAGGATATCCCCCTGCACCTGACAAGGTACTTCCCGGCTTACCGGTATACCATACCTCCAATCAGAAAAGAGAAGCTCTTTGATCTCTGCGCGATTGCGGAAAAGCATCTGCGTTACGTCTATCCGGGGAATGTATGAGCGATACCCTGCAGAAGATCCATGACCTGGCAAGAGAAGACAATGTGCCGATCATGAAGGATGACGGCCTTGCGTTTCTGCTGAATTATCTTCGCGAACATGAAGCCATCCGTGACATCCTGGAAATCGGTACGGCAGTGGGTCATTCCGCCATTGCCATGGCCAGGGTCAGATGGGATATGGATATTGATACCGTCGAAGTGGACGAAGGCATGTACCGGCAGGCATTGAAGAACGTTGCAGAAAACGGGCTGACGGACAGAGTTCACTGTCATTTATGCGACGGGGCATCGTTTGAAACAGAGAAGATCTATGACCTGGTTTTCATTGATGCCGCCAAGTCACAGTATCAGCGATATCTTGAACATTACATGCGCAATGCTTCAAAAGGAACCGTCTTCTTCTTTGACAACCTCAGCTTCCATGGCATCGTGGATGATCCGGCCCTGACCCATAACCGCAGTACCCGCCAGATGACGGCCAAGATCCGCCGTTTCCGGGAGCGTCTGCTGCAGGATGAACGGTTTGAAACAGTCTATTACGATGACATCGGTGACGGCATCGCCGTCAGCATCCTCAGATAAAAGGCATGCCCATGCATGCCTTTTCGACGATTTTTCGATTGTCAGAATTTGCCGCTGGAATGCGAGAAGCCGCCGCTGTTGACAGACGTGCCGCCAAAGTGGCCTCCGCCTCCGCCGGAGCTGTTGTCCCTCTGGATCGGGGTCCTGGTTTCCGTCTTGCGGAGGAACCGGTCCTGCCTGACCCGGATGTCAATGCCGTCTCTGGCAATGTATTTGTCAGCGGTTGTCGCAATATGCTCGGTGTGGTTCCTTGAGCGCAGGCCAAGGCATGTTAACAAGGATACCAGCGGCGATAAGATTGCCGCAATCATGGTGCAGATGCTCCAGGCCTCTTTGCGTCTTTGTTCCGGATCCACCGGCTGAATGTCGGGAATCCATGTATCCACCGGTGACCCGTTGGCTTCGGCGTAGAGGTAGTTCTCCGCGTAATCCATATAGGTCTTGAATGACCGGTAGTATTTTGCATTGGACAGGTCGCCTACCGTGGCTTCCAGGATTTCACCCTTGCCGTAATCGGTAAAGGCCCGGTTGGCAATGTCACCATACGCACACAGGTCAAAGTTGCGGCCGTCAAATTCGATGATGAACATGATGCCGTTTCTGTCCGTGCCGATGCCGAGGTCTTCATCCTTGTAAATGAATTCAGCGAAATCTTCGATGTTGTCGTCATAGCCTCGGGCATCCCTGAACACCCGGACATAGACACCGCAGTCATACCGGTCCGCAATGGACTGGGCCGCGGCATTGAGGCTGGCAACTTCCGAATCGCTCAGGATTCCGTATTCGTCCCTGACAAACTCCGTGTTGTCCGTCACCAGAGGTTCGGGTGTTTCCTGAACGGGCTGTTCTGTCGGCTCGGGAGTTGCGATCAGGAGCGGTGCCTGCTGTGCATCAGCCATCAGCTCATCACAGCGGGTGATATACAGATCCAAAGCGGAACGGAAATCTCCGTCGTTGAGTCCGTCCAGCAGTTCATCGATGATCCTGTCGCCGTTGGCGGCATTGACCGCATTCTGTGCTTTTTCACCGAAGGACTGCAGGTCAACATAACCTGCTTCAAACGCGATGTTGAAGATGACCGCGCTGCGGTCATCACCAAGACCGAGGTCTTCATTGCTGTAGAGGGAAGCGGTATAGTCCGCGATTTCGCTGTAGCCGCCCATCCCTTCCGACATACGGATATAGACGCCGATGTCATGCTTTTCGGAGACTTCCTTTGCATGGCTGCTGAGGGCGTCAAGTTCCTCCTGCGTCAGGATGCCGTAATCATCCCTGACATACTCGGTGCTTTCGGCTGTGACCGGAAGCCTGAATACCAGCATCACTGCCAGCATGAATAATACAAACAGTTTCTTCATATGCAGGCACCTCAGTGAATGGTCATAAAGCCGATGAGAAGGACGATGGCCGCAATGATCACGGCAATGGCGATGAAGTACATGAAGAACCTTCCCTTGTCAACCGGCAGGTCGCCGACCATCTTGCCGGTCTGGCCGTTCATTGCAAACAGGTACGTCTGGCCGTTCCATTTCGTTGCCAGCATCCACACCGGTAAGAAGGCATAATGCACCTTGCCGGGGTTGATGTTGATATACTCACGGACAGGAGAAAGCGAATAGCCGGAAATGGTCTGCCGGATGGCGTTGATCGTTGTATTCTTCATCCGTACATCCACGCGCTTGGAGTCGTCTTCCGCGCTGACGTCATATTTGTCCGCCAGGTAGCCGGGCAGATAGCTCATCGAGAAGTCAACCATCTGGCTGTAGTCATACGGTTCAATGCTGTCCATCAGTTCATCCGGCATCTTGCTTGACGCATCGGCCGGGACCTTGGAGAATTCCACATTGCCCTTACGGACGATTTCATAATGCTCAACAACCGTAACATGCTCATTTGCGGTTGAGAAGCTGTGTGACTTTGTGCCGTGATACTGCAGGTCAGCTGCCCCCACGCCGTCATAGAGCCAGAAGGGAACATACACACCCTTGATTTCCTCAATGTGGTTCTGGGAACTGAAGGCTTTCGGCAGCATCGGTTTGCCGCCGTAGTAATTCTGCAGCTTCTTCACTGCTTCCTCTTTCTTGAGGCGGAAGGGGATGATGTAATCCGGCTTGAGGGCGCCGTCAAACTGGGCCGGGACAACCGTCGGGTTGCCGCAGTAGGGGCAGGAGGTCGCGGCTGTATTTTCATCCGCGATCAGCTGGGCGCCGCAGGAAGGACAGGAATAGGCCCGCATGTGGGCGGCTTCTTCCTCAGTCCACTGCAGCACCTGGGCAGCTTCCGTCTGGTCTGTGCCTGCTGCCAGGGCAGCTTCGTTTTTATCTCTGTAGTATTCCGCAATCTCCTTGGTGGTGTACATCGAGCCGCAGTAATCACAGAGAAGCTTCTGCGACGTCGGGTCAAAATGCAGCGGGCCGCCGCATGCAGGACATTGGTAATTCGTAATCTGATCAGGCAAGAGCCATCACCTACCTTTCTAAGAAAGCCTGGATTTCTCCAGGCTTTACCTGTAACAGATTTATTCCGGCATGCCTGTGCCGCAGTTGGAGCAGAACTTGCCGTCGTTCTCCTTGCCGCACTTCGGGCAGATCCACTTGACTGCCGGAGCCGGTTTCTCGGTGCCGCAGTTGGAGCAGAACTTGCCGTCATTCTCCTTGCCGCACTTCGGGCAGATCCACTTTTCCGGCTTGGGTGTGCCGCAGTTCGGGCAGAACGCGCCGTCGCTGACCTTGCCGCACTTCGGGCATGTCCAGCCGTTTACCGGTGCTGCCGGAGCAGCCGGCTGCTGCTGGTTCAGGCCGCCGAGAATGTTGGCTGCGCCTGCTGCCATGTTGACGCCGACAAAACCGTTCATGGCGCCGCCGGGGTTGTTGGCCGCATCCTTGATGCCCTGGGCCACCGCGGATGTAAGCGTCGCGTTGGCAAGAGCGCCGTTGGTGTATGCAGCATCCTTCTGCATCTGCTTCAGCATCTTTTCGTCTTCTTCATCCGCCTTGATGCTGGAAACGCCGAACGATACGATTTCAAG
>JAFWCP010000525.1 GCA_017536845.1 Solobacterium sp.
CCGAAATATGAGATCACCTGGTCCAGGGTATGGCAGCCATGGCCATAGAGATACGAGAACTCCGGTTTGAAGAAATCAACCTTCTCCGGGATTTCCGGCCGGTAGTAGTCAAAGTGCATTTCGACTTCCAGCAGGTCACCAAGCTTTCCGGATTCGATCACCTTCTGCACGGTCAGGAAGTCACTGTCAAAGCGCCGGTTCTGATAGCACTGCAGGATCAGCCCCTTTTCCTCTGCCAGGTCAAAAAGCTCACGCGCTTCTTCGACGGTAGGCATAAAAGGCTTTTCAACCAGACAGTTCTTCCCAGCTTCCAGGACCATCCTGGCAAAGCGGTAATGCGTGTCATGGCCGGTGGATACAACGATCAGGTCGATTTCCTGATCCTGCAGCAATGACTGCAGGTCGTCCGTATACTCGACACCTTCCACCCTGGCCCAGTCCTTCTTGGCGAGATTGCGGGCATAGATCTTTTTGACCCTGATTTTGTCACGCCGGGTCAGAATGAACGGCATATGATAGCGGTTGGTGCTCTTGCCGTTGCCGATAAAGCCGATTGTCATCTGTTTCATAGTTTATACCTCTGGCCCTATTCTATCACAGAAAATAGCAGAAAAAAAACAGCGTAAAAAAAGCACCTGAATGATCAGGTGCTGATCTGCTTATAATTTCCGATTAAGCGTTGCGTCTCTTTGTGACGATGATGCCAACAGCAGCTGCGAAGGAAATCATAGCGATGGAACCCCAGAGCATGGAAGCGTTGCTGTCGCTTGTGTTCGGAGTCTTTCCGCCAGGTTCTGTGGTGCCGCTGCCTTCAGCGTCTGCCTTGACGATGATGTACGGAGACAGAGAAGCTGTTGTGAACGGGAATGCAACGGTACCGTTGCCAGCTGTGGCGTTAAGAGTTTCGATAACCTTGCCACCCTTGACATGATAAACAACAACTTTATCTGTAGCCTTGATGCCCGGCTCATTGACTGTAGCTGTCAGTGTGCCTGTGATCAGATCTCTTGCAAGCTGGTTGCATGTAATATCATATACGATTGCAGCAACTGTCGCCTTCTTAACATTGCCTAAATCCTTGAGAGCCTTTGCATACAGGCCGGATTCTACTGCGTTCAGGAACGCTTCGTCTGTGCCGGTCTTCTTGGCGATGACTGCCTTTGCGTCTGCATCGGATGCTGTTGCGGCATTCTGGATAACGATAACAGGGATATCAAGATCGAGGTCCTTTTCGGAACCTGTAATCAGGACTTCCTTGTCACCATAACCGGTAACTGTGCCGCCAGGAGTCTGGCTGGGGCTCGGTGCTGCCGAAGCTGCGATCGGAGCAACGAGAAGAAGGGACGCTGCTAAACTGAGTAATTTTCTTTTCATGATTCTACCTCACCTTTCTCAATCACTTTTTCTTTTTGGATTTACCATACCCGTATCCATAACCGTAACCGTAGCCGTAACGCGAATACCGGTAATAGTAATTGTAGGCTTTTCTACTGACGGTCGACCTGTTCAGGACAACACCAAGCAGAGGGGCTTCCGTACGGCGGAGAAGCTGCATGGAATTGGCAACCATCTTCCGCGGTACCAGGCCGCTGCGCACCACAAGCAGACTTCCGTCTGCATACGTCGCCAGATTCAACGCATCTGCAACACTTCCAAGCGGCGGCGTATCCAGAAGAATATAGTCAAACTCGCGTTTACACTCATCCAACATGTGCTGGAAACGTTTGCTTTCCAACAAAATCGTAGGGTCCATAACGCTCGTGGTCACAGGTATTATATACCCATTTGGCTGGTTTGTCTCATAAATTGCATCATTCAGGCCGATTTTTGCGGCTAAATAATGCACGATTCCGTACATTTCTTCATCGGATCTCATCTGATACTGTGAAACCATCTCGGAATTGCGCAGGTCACAGTCAATCAGCAGGACGCGGTTGCCGACATTGGCCATCATCCGCCAGAGATTCACCGATACAAAGCTCTTGCCCTCGTTCGGGGTGGAGCTTGTAACCATGATGATTTTGATGTTTTCACCTGAGAAACCAAGGTTGATTCTCAGCTGGTTCAGGGATTCCGCGACGTCGAAGGGAAGATGCGGCAATCCGTCAATTGTCATCTGTTTCATGCTTTGCTGTTCTCCTTCTTCGCCGGTGCCTTTTTCTTTTTCTTGGCCGCCGTGGTTTTTTCATTCTGGCCCATCTTCAGGTCGCCCTCAGGGATTGTGGCCAGCGGCTGGATGCCAAGATACTTGTAGACATCGTCTGCCGTTGTCAGGGTGTCGTTCATCAGGAACCTGATGATCAGATAGGCACAGTATGCCAGGGCCCCGAGCATGGCGCCGATAATCGTGTTGCGCGAATAGCTCGGCGACGACTTACGGGTCGGGACGACCGCGTTTTCGTAGACATTCGGCGCTTCCGTATTCATCGTCTTGGGCAGGTAGGACTTCGCCTGCTTGGCAATTTCATTTGCCTTGTCAGCCGCCATCTGCGGGTCGGCATCGGTAACCGTGATATACAGGATACGTGTATCCGACGGGTTGGTGACCGACAGCTGTCTGGCAAGCTGTTCATACGTACATGTTTCACCGATTCCCAGGGAAGCAATCGCATCCTGCAGCATCGGCCTTGATTTCAGCAGTTCGGAATAGTCCGACTTCAGATTGGAAGAAATCTGCAGGTCGGAAAGGTTGATTGCCGAATTGCTCGAAGATGAGACGATATACATCTTGGCTGTGGCTTTGTACATCGGCGTAATCCCGGCGTAGGAATAACCGAAGGCAATCACAGCCCCGACAACAAAGCAAAGAATAATCTGAATAATGTTATCCCAGAGAAGGTAGAATATTTCGACAAGATCAATTTCTACTTCTTCATCGGTGACGGCCGCATCCCACATCTGAGACGCATTGTTCTCGTTGCTCACGCTTTTCCCTCCTGCTCGTAAAAGAGCTCCAGGATCGCCTGCTGCAGGCTGTCCTGATCCAACTCATATTCCACAAAGACTTCCGGCACTGACAGCGTTCCCTCAACGGTCATCAGCGGCAGTTCCGTATAGGTCTGCGCCTTGTCCGCGATCTTGAGCATGACGCCGCTGCCGATACTGGTTACCATGTATCGGTATGAGTCTTCATAGGCCTTTAATATATCACTTTCCGTCAGGTTTGCAAACTGTTTAACGAACGAATTTAAATACGTTCTCTGCCGTGCCATACGGTCAAGGTTTGCATCATCTGCTGTCATGGAACGTCTGCGGATAAACTTCATCGCGTCATTTCCCATCAGATGAACCTCTTCCCCGGCCTGATAGCTGTCATCCAGCAGTGCGTATTCTTCCGGGATGACGACATCCACGCCGCCGGCCGCGTCGTTAAGCACGGCGATGCCGTCCATCTGCAGAGCCGCAAACCCGTCGATCGGCTGGTCCCACAGCAGGGCCCGGACCGTGTCCATGGCGTTCAGGCAGCTGTCACGGCCGCCCGAGCCGTAGGAATGGGCAAGGGCAAGCTGCTGATACTGCGTACCGACAATGGAGCCGGTGTCATTGATGACCTGCACGTCGACCATGCTGTCACGGTTGAGCTGCAGGATGCGCCATGTCTTTGCGTCATTGTCGATCACCAGCAGCAGGTTGACGTCATTCTGGCCGCCGTATACGCCTGTATAATCCTCATCAACGTCGATGCCCATCAGATAGTATGTTTCGATTTCCATCTTCTGCACATAGTCGACGCCGTCAACGGTGACCCGCTTTGGCTGCCTGATCACCGGTTCAATATAGACATTGCTTTCCCCGCCCGGGGTCGCGTACCTGTTGCGCTCCCAGATGGAGATGCCGAACATGACCAGCGAGACCGCCAGCGTCATCAGCACAAGCACGAGGAAGAAGTTCAGCAGATCCTTCTTTTCGATCTTCTGCCGCGAGCGCGGGCTGATATTTCTGCGTCTGATTTTCGCCATTCCATTCTCCTTCCGCTTTATCTGAGCGTCATTTTCTTCATCAGTTCAATCCGCCGGGAAAGCATCGCGCTGAGCTCCTCAATCCGGCGGTTGCGGATGCCGGTCAGACCCTGATGTCTGGCCAGCTTGGCCGCCAGCAGTTCCGGAACATCGTCGATCGCCGTGAAATCCAGCTTCAGGGCGCGGGCAACCTGCCTGATATAGCTTTCCTCAATGACTGCCTTGCCATGGAAAAGCTTGTATTCAAACCCTTCTTCCACAGCCGCAAGGTCGTCTTCATTCTTCAGGGCGCCAAGGCAGGTGCCGGAATCAAAGATCGGCGCCACCTTCAGCCATTCACCCGTATCCGCGTCGGCCAGAATGCCGAAATTCTGGTTGTGGCGGTCGGTATTCATAAGCAGATAATCCATCAGCATCATGTCATAGGTTGCCTTGACAGCATCCTTCAGGCCATGCCTTTCGAGGATATCCAGATAGTAGTCCAACACGAATTCGCCCTTTTCCCTGACGCTGTCACGCAGGACATCATCGGCCGGGACAAGGTCGGTTTCCAGATCAAGCATGTTTTCACACACGCTGACCAGCTGGTGCTCATACATCTCGGTTTCATAGTGGACGACATCCATGCCCAGCCGTTCCCCGATCAAGGCTGCCAGCCATTCCATGACCGGCTCCTGCTGGAACCAGGGCGAGCCGCCCTTGAGCAGGTACAGCTTCCCGCCGCGGCGGAACCAGGCCTTACGGTGATAGCCGCACAGCGTGTTGTTGGGCGTATGCAGGGCGGACTCCTCCGCCTCAGCCCGCACGGTCGCAAACATCGCCTTGCCGAAGCCGTCGGCGTTGAAGCTGCGCTCAAAAAAGTTGAGGTCTTCATACGATGACCCGTCACGTTCCGGCTTCAGCCAGTAGTGGTCGCTGACCGAAAGGGCATACTCCATATCCAGCAGGTCGGTCGGCGCTTCCACGCCCAGACGGTCCATCAGCTGGTCCAGGCCCACCCGGTAATCGGGAATGCCGCGCCAGCGGATCCAGTGGTTCAGCCGGTGCAGGTCAACATCGCTGTCCATGTGCGTGCCGACCGGCATGTGCTCCGGCTTCATGACGGCGGTGAGTTTTCTGAACTCATGCCGGGAGAGATCGTAATCTCCGCGGGCAACCTGTATATCTTTGTGCATCAGCACATATTTTTTCGTACGACTGAAAAGCATCATATAATGATTTTATGCCTGAAACCATTTATAGTCAAAGCATTTCCCGCCACCGTCGTTCATCTTTTCAAAAAAAACACTCCGTTCAGAGTGTTTTCTGATGTTTTTTTTCAGAAGTACGGCAGGAAGCACACAATCCATAGAATACGGTCCGGGCTGTGTCGATCGTAAAGCCATGTTCAGCCAGGATGTGTTCCTGCAGACGGCTGACCTCTTCACAGTGCAGATGGATCAGCCGGCCGCAGGAGGTGCATTTCAGATGATAGCATTCTTCCCGCCGGCCATGGCCGCTGTAGACAAAGCAGGCCGGGCTGTGCTCATCCACCGCATACTTGATCAGCACGCCCTGGTCGACGAGCTTCTCCATCTGCCGGTAGACCGTTGCCAGCCCGATCTTCACGCCGTCATTCAGGAACTGCTCATGCGCTTCCCTGGCCGTAATGTGCCTGTCGGGGTGGGACTGCA
>JAFWCP010000047.1 GCA_017536845.1 Solobacterium sp.
GAAAAAGGACAATGAGGCCAGAGGCACCATTGATACCCTGCATAAGCAGATTGCCGATCTGGAAAATGACCTTAACCGCACAAAGGAAAGCGCCAGGGCTTCCCTGCAGGTTGAGATGGAAAAGAAAAACGGCGAAATCAGTGCCCTGAATGAACGACTGACTGCCAAGGAAACGGAAAAACAGCTGGCCATCCAGCACGCCTTAAGCGAGCTGAACCAGAAAAAGAATGAGGAAATCCAGAACTATCTGATGGAGATCAACACCCTGAAGACAACCACGGATGAGATCATCGCTTCCAAGGATAAAGAGATCGCCAACCAGAAGGAACTCGTGCAGCAGTACAAGGATTTCAAGGCCAGGCTGTCCACCAAAATGGTCGGTGAAAGCCTGGAACAGCATTGCAGCTATGAGTTCAACAAGTACCGCATGGGCATGTTCCGGACAGCGTCGTTTGAAAAGGACAACGATGCCAGAACAGGATCCAAAGGGGATTTCATCTTCCGTGATTATGATGAAGACGGCCTGGAACTGATCTCCATCATGTTCGAGATGAAGAATGAAAACGAAACGACCGCGACCAAGCACCGCAATGAAGATTTCTTCAAGGAGCTGGATAAGGACAGAAGGGAAAAGAACTGCGAATACGCCATCCTTGTCTCGCTGCTGGAGGCGGACAATGAACTGTACAACGAAGGCATTGTGGATGTATCCTACCGCTATCCCAAGATGTATGTCATCCGGCCGCAGTTCTTCATTCCGATCATCACGATCCTGCGCAATGCGGCCGTCAATGCGGCCGGGTATAAACGGCAGCTGATGATCGAGCGCAGCAACAATCTCGACATCACCCATTTCGAAGACAACCTGAATACGTTCAAGGAAGGCTTTGCCCGCAACTATGAACTGGCTTCGCGAAGATTCCAGACCGCGATAGAAGAGATTGACAAGACCATCACCCACCTGCAGAAGACAAAGGACGCCCTGCTTTCTTCCGAAAACAACCTCCGCCTTGCCAACAACAAGGCCCAGGATCTTTCCGTCAAGAAGCTCACCAAAGACGCGCCAAGTGTCAGGGCCAGGTTTGAAGAACTGAAGGAAAACAAAGAATAGTTCATACGGAGGAACGTTATGCCGTTAAGTGAGGAACAGAAACAGCAGGCCCAGGCATTTGCGGCGCAGATTGATATCGGTGATGCCATGCAGGTATTGAAATACGGGTCTGCCGCCCAGAAGAAGGTTTCCCGCATGACGTCCTCCTCTTTGCTGAATATCCCGGTCAGCGACCTCAACGAAATCGGGGAAGACATCAATGCCTTTCTGGTGAAGCTGAAGACATTTGAACAGGCGGTGAAAAGGGAAAAGGAAGTTGACCTCAATACCGCCGCTTCCTGGCAGAAATACAAGGAACTTTCCGACCGGCTGGAGAGGCAGATGAACGAAACGGCAAGAAGGCTGGAAATACACCGCAGCTCCCTGTTACGGCATATCAGCAGGCTGGAAAAGCTGTATGAGGAAATCATGCAGATCATTACCGAGTTTGACATGTACCTGTATGCCGGCAGGGAGTATCTCAAAGTCAATGCCCCGGAAACGCTGAAGCTTCTTTCGGCGCAGGCAAAGGACAGCGACACGGTCACCGATACCCTGCGTTTCACCGACTACAAAGAAGATATGGCCATGTTTGAAAAGAAGCTGGATGACCTGCGCGTCAGCCGCCAGCTGCCGCTGCAGCTGTTAAGCCAGATCAAACTCATGGAAACAAGGGATATTCTGATGGGGGAGGGGCTGTTAAAGCTGTATGGCGACCAGTTCTCTCTTTATCGGACAAGGATCCTGCTTTCACTTGGACTGCAGGAAGATGAAAAGCAAAGCCGGCTGATGGACAAAGAACATCTTCTTCAGGCGGTAAAAGATCTGCGGGAAGCGTGTCTGACTGTTTTGAAAATCAGAGCCCAGGCAGCAGAAAAATGATGTAAAAGATGAAAACGGCACGGATGCAACCGCGCCGTTTTGTGAACGGAAGATATTCAGCGGAAACCGCTGTCAGCCTTTTTCAGGCTGAATCATAGTCAGTTTACTTTTTGAACAGCACCCGCAGGAAGTATACCAGGCTGACGATCATCCCTGCTAATCCCAGCAGGATCGGAAGAATGAGGGTGAAGGAACCCAGGTAGGAATGAAGCTCGTCCCAGGCCTGATCCACATATGCCGCATGGAGCAGGATGGC
>JAFWCP010000526.1 GCA_017536845.1 Solobacterium sp.
CGATCCTGTATACGGTGATCGGCTTTCTGCTGCTGGTTGCCTGGCACATGACCGGGTACCGTTTCCTGCAGCCGTCCATTGTCCTGCCGGCCACCCGTTCCCTGATTGCCTACGGCTATGCCCGGCCGGCGATGCTGATAGGGTATTCATTCAGCCAGGCCGTTGTGATCAACATCGGCTTCAAGGCTTTGACCGACCATCTTGATGTCCGGTCCCGCGAGATCCAGGCCATCCTGATTTCCGGCCTGCTGTTCGGGCTGTTCTACACCCTGCTGTTCACTCCCTTCAGCCTGGCCCTGCTGTCCCGCACCTATCTGTTCAACCTTGTGCAGACGTGCATCCTCAGCTATCTGTACAACCAGTCCCATTCTTTGTTCCGGGGCTGATCGGACTGACCGTGCTCTATGCCCTTCTGATGGCAACACCATTGCTGTAAAAAAAGCTGCCCGCCGGCAGCTTTTGCTTTGCTTATTCCTTATCGACTTCGATGACGCCGTATCCTTCATCGGCTCTGCGGTAGACGACGGAAATCTTTCCGTTTTCATCGTCCGTATAGATATAGAATGAGTGCCCGCTGAGTTCCATCTGCAGAATGGCCTTTTCGAGATCCATCTCTTCAGCAACGACGGATTTGGTACGGACAGGGATCTCCTTCTCTGCTTCTTCCGCTTCCGCCTGTTCGACGAAGGCATTGGCCAGATGCTCACGATGCTTGCGGCTGAGCCTTGTCTTCTGTCTGCGGATCTGATCTTCCAGCTTGTCAATGGCAAGATCAACAGCGGCGTAGAAATCGTCATGGACAACTTCCGTACGCAGGATTCCTACTTTCGTGGGAATGGTCACCTCAACTTTCTGCGCATTGCGATACACCCTCGCGACGACCCTTGCAGTGGTCTCCTGATCAATCAGAAGATACTTGTCAAGATTCCTGAGCTTCTTCTCGATCTGACTTCTCATGAGATCGGAAATGGGAATGTTCTTACCGATTACTTCGATACGCATACTTTTTCCTCCTGTTGTTATTGATTATGATAGGACAGAATTGAATCTTTCTTTCCTTGACAATATTGTATCACCCGGAAGGCAGAAAAAAAAGACCTCAATCGAGATCTTCATAAGCAAGCTTCTTCAGCCAGCGGTACACCACCACCATCGCATGGGTATCCATGCCGCAATAGGCCAGCAGGTTCCTGCGGATCTGCTCCCTGTCGACGTTTTCATCCATGGCGTCAAGGTGGCGCCACTGGAAGACGGCTGACATGCCCTCGCGGATATCCAGGGAACTGTAGCCGGGATCATCCATCATGGACATGATCGTCTTCAACGACCACTGCCCGCGCATGCGGACATCATACACCGTGCCGGTTTCAAACGGCAGTTCGAGATCTTCCATGCGGATGTTGATCCGGCGCAGCCTTTCCGCATATTCAGGGAAGGCAGTTGCCAGTTCCTCGATCCGCAGCATTTCCGCCCCTTCGGCATTGAAGGCGACAACGCTTCCGGAAGCAGGGATGTCCGCCAGCAGGTGCTTTGCCAGGTCGCGGCGGTCGTCATGCACGGAAAGATAGCTGTGCTTTGTGACCGTGCCGTCTTCATACA
>JAFWCP010000527.1 GCA_017536845.1 Solobacterium sp.
GGCCCCGGTCAGGACGGTATTGATGTCATAGAGGACCTTGAACTGGCGAAAGATGAAGTAGTTCACTCCGAACAGTACCCCGGTCGCCAGCAGCAGGACAAAGCGTACGGTCCGGTTGAACCAGGGCGGCCCGAAGGAGGATAACAGGTACAGCAGCAGGCCATAGGTCAGGGAAAAGAAAGCCATAAAGGCAATGGCCGGCAGCCACGGCGTATTGGATGAAGCCTGCCTGAGCACGGCCTCGAAGAACAGGAATGCCAGGGCAAATAAGAGGTAGACAGGCGGTTTTTTCTCTTTCAGTTTCTGAAACATGTATATCATTATCGTCTTTTTTCTTACAAATGCAAATCAAATTTCCGGTTATGTTTCAGATTTTCAGGCAATCTGCTAAACTGGTTTTACTGAGGTATCGTTATGAAGAAGTATCTTGTATTTGATCTTGGCGGTACGCTGATCAAGCACGCACTGATGAATGAAGAGGGGGAAATCCTTGCCCGGGGCAGTGTGAAAACCCCTGACAGGAGTGTTTCCAGAGAGGATTTGTTTGCCGTCCTGGATGAGATTGCCGGACCGTATGAATATGACGGCATTGCCGTCAGTTCGCCCGGGATCCTCGACAGCGGCAGCGGTATCATCAATACGGTGGCTGTCTTTCCATGCCTGAACGGCTGCCATTTCAAAGAAGAGGCGCAGGAGCGTTACCATGTGCCGGTCTCGATTGAAAATGACGGCAAGTGTGCCGCCCTGGCGGAGGTGTTCAAAGGAAACCTGCAGGATGTTCAGGATGGGGCGGTCATGGTCCTGGGCACGGCGGTCGGCGGTGCTGTCATCCTGGATGGAAAGCTGCGGCGGGGGAAACACCAGTCAGCCGGGGAGTTTTCCGGCATGTGCATCAACTTTGAAAAGCCGTATGAAAAGGAAAGCTATGAAGCCATGCTTGGTGTCAAGGGCCTGATCCGCAGGGTGAAGGAAACAGCCGGGACGGAGTATGGCAGCGGAACTGAGGTATTTGACAGGATCGAAGCCGGTGATTTAGCCGTCTATGAAGGGCTTGTCCGGTATTGCCAGGATCTGGCCATGGCTGTCTTCAGCCTGAATCTGGCCCTTGATCTTGAACGGGTGCTGATCGGCGGCGGCATCTCGCGCCGGCCGGTTCTGATCAAAGAAGTGAAAAAGGCGATGGAGCGGCTGGATGAAATCCATCCCGACCTGCGCCAGGGTGTCAGGCTTCCCAAACCCGAGGTGGATGTCTGCCGTTACTGGAATGATTCGAACCTCGTCGGTGCCCTGTATCACCATCTTTGTGGCCAAAATTGATGATAATCAGCAAAAATGATGGTAAGATAGTATTGGATCAAGGAGAATGATATGGCTCGTTTACGTGCATACTGGATTCATGATACGAGGAAAGCGGAAGGTTCTTTAACCGGCATCTTCTATCTGCCCTCCTGCATCTGCAGCAATTGTGGATACCACGCCAATATGGAAAAGAAAAACTGTCCCTCCTGCAACGCTTTGATGAATGCAACACCCCCCGAAGATGCCGGCCGGCATCTGCCGGAGATCAAGGATGAATAAACTGACATTTGATTTTGACAAAGAAGAAATGATCATGGTGAAGGACGGGGATGAAATCGTCGATGTCCTTCCCGGTCTCAAGGACCGCAGGGATGCGATCATGGCGGCGGCCGGCATCATGCGGATGGAACTGGACCTGCCCGCCAACGCGATGGAAGCGCTCGCGGATCCGGACATTGATTTTGCGGAACTGGCAGAAAAGGTCTGTGAAATCATTGAGGATTCACTGAAATCGAAATACCCTCAGGGACTGAACTGAGCTCCTTTTTACGGAGCTTTTTTCGTCCTTTGAGATTCGTTGAAGCAAAAGAGCATCATGTTTATGCAAAGCAGCTGACTGTGGTAGAGTTTATCAGACAGCACGAGTATTGAAGAAACAGGAGGTAATACACAATGAAACGTACAGAAATCCGGTTCAGCGACTATGCCGGAAAGATCATCGAAGCCCTGCGCAGCGGCATCCTGCTTACGACAAAGGCAGACGGCAAGGTCAACACGATGGTCATCGGCTGGGGGACGCTGGGCATCAACTGGAGCCGGCCGGTCATGACCGTCTTTGTCCGCGACAGCCGCTATACAAAACAGCTGCTCGATCAAAACGGCGAGTTTACCGTCAATGTGCCCATGGAAAAGCTCAGCCCGCAGGTGATGCAGACTGCCGGCAGCCTTTCGGGCCGGGATATTGACAAGATCGCCGCCCTGGGCCTGACCCTGATCGAGCCGGCAGAAATCTCGGTGCCGGCCATTGCCGAATACCCGCTGACCCTGGAATGCAAGGTGCTCTACAGCCAGCGCCAGCATGAAGAACAGCTTCCTGACCAGATCAGGAACAGGCTGTATCCGGCAGATGAAAACGGCACCATGGATGCCCATACGTCCTACTATGCACAGATCGTTGCCGCCTACATTCTGGAGGAAGAATGACCATGGAAGCCATTGCCAACATCCTGACAAGAAGAAGCGTCAGAACATTCACCGATCAGCCCATTTCCGATGACGACCTGCATCTGATCCTGAAGGCCGGCATGAGCGGCCCCAGTGCCGTCAATGCCCGCGACTGGCAGTTCCTTGTCGTCAAAGACAGGGACATGCTTGCCAGGATGGCCGAAGCCAACGGCCGTCCGGCCGAGCCGTTAAAGAAGGCTGCCTTTGGCATCATGGTGCTTGGTGATCAGGAACGGGCATTCAAGGGTGCTCCGGATTACTGGGTGGTTGACGGTTCCA
>JAFWCP010000048.1 GCA_017536845.1 Solobacterium sp.
ACTGCCTGGAATGCGTCAATCCGGCGGAAATCCTGCCCAACGTGGTTTACAGCAAATAACAGCTGAAGACGGGAAACCGTCTTTTTTGAAAAGGAAAAACAGAACTGGCAATCCCGGTGTTCCTGTGAGACAATGGTCACAAGGTTTATAAAAGGAGATGCAAATATATGGACCATATACATATCATTGATGAAGAAAGATCAGTAGTTTGTCCGTTATGTAATTCAAAGTTAACTGATGGATATTTGGTGACTGGAATTGGTGAGGTACTATGGTTGACAAAAGATGCAGTGATTCCTTCCTTTCGTATAAGATATACAAAAAAATCCACTTTACCTGAAGGAGTTATTATGATTCAGCCTACGCATCATGGTCAAACATCGCAGAAAACAAGGGCCATGCGTTGTCAGAACTGTGGATATACGGTGATTTTCGATTGCGACCGCAATCAATAGATTGAAAGGATGAATCGCTCAAGGATTTTGCATGAATGAACCACAAAATCTATACAAGACACAGAGCTCTATATGCACAGATCTCGTAAGTTTTGAAACCGATCGGCATAATGAATAAAAGCACTTTCGTCAGGTAAAGAAAAGGCTGCAGCATAGTCTTCCTGATGCCTGCTGCTCCCATCATCATTGCAGAAGAGCCAGCCTTTTAGCTCAATTCAAGGCTTTCTCCAACTTCAGAAGAAGGGACATGACCTGAATTGAAAAGTGCTTTTCTACAATATTGAGAGGGCGATTGCTCAGGGGAATGGGAATTTACAGGAATAGAAATCGTTCTTGCTTCCAGGCTGCGCCGTGGCAACCTTGTCATCCTGTTCACCGACCGTGGAAGGTTTGCGCCGAAAGACAATCCTCGCAATGCCATCCTGCTGTATGGCTATGACAACGGTGCAGTCAATGTCAATGATCCGGAAGACGCTGGACGAAACGGTGTCTATAAACTGGAAGACTGCCTGGAATGCGTCAATCCGGCGGAAATCCTGCCCAACGTGGTTTACAGCAAATAACAGCTGAAGACGGGAAACCGTCTTTTTTGAAAAGGAAAAAACAGAACTGGCATTCCCCGTGTTCCTGTGAGACAATGGTCACAGGGTTTATAAAAGGAGATGCAAATATGACGAAGAAATACATTCCGGCCATTGCCCTTCTGATCTGTGCGGCGCTGTCCTTTTTCCTGGCCGGGCCGATCCGTTCGGTTGTGACGGACGGGGCCGGCATCAGCGGCTATCTGGATGATAAACAGATGGAAGTGCTGAAAATTGCCGGGGCTGCCGCCGGGGCATCGGCTGTGATTTCCGCCATTCCCGATGACGCCGGTACGCCGATTGCCGAGAAGTTTGCCGACATCAGCATGTATACGATCATTGTGCTCTGTGCTGTTTTTCTGGAAAAGTATCTGGTAAGGATCGGCTGCAGCCTGGCCTTCCAGATCCTGATACCGGCTGCATGCATCCTTGGCGCAGTCAACCTGGCGGTGCTGAGGCGTAAATCACTGACGATGCTGAGTGTGAGGCTGGCGGCCATTGCCCTGGTTGCGGCCGTCGTGGTGCCGTGCAGCGTTGTGACTTCCAGGTTTATCGAGGATGCGCAGAAGGAAAAGATTGCGGAAACCATCCAGGAGACAAATGACGCCGCCCAGGAAATCGAAGAGAATTCTACTGACCAGACATTGTGGGAGAAGTTTACCGGCACCATCACAAACGGTGTGCGGGGACTGATCAACGGCTTTGAGGATAAGCTTGTCAGCTTTGTCGAGATCATGGCGGTGATGCTTGTCACCAGCTGCATCATTCCGCTTGTGGTCATGCTGTTTATGTGGTGGCTGGTCAAATCTCTGATCCAGAGCCTTGGCTTCCGCCCTCCTCACAAGCTGCAGAATGAATAGTCAGAAAAAAGAGGCATCGCCTCTTTTTTGCATCAGTTGAAGGTGCTGAAGGAATCCTGCCAGCCGATCAGGTAGGCAGCATAATCCGCTGAGATCTTTTCCGCGGTGACATAGCCGTAAGGTGCTGTCAGGATGGCGTAATTGCCGTCGATGTCATACCAGTACAGGCCGTCATTCAGGATACATGTACGATGCTGAGAGCCATAAATCCTGCCATCATGGTCCATATTGCGGCCGGGAATGGTAAGCCGCAGTCATACACGCCCAGCTTCCTGCAGCAGCAATAGACAAAATCGGAAAAGCCGAAGCAGGTTCCGCCGCCCTGAAGCATGAAGGAGCGGGCATCGTACCCGCCATCTATGTACTGGTAGGCGGACGCAAGATCCAGCACTGCCAGTGCCTTTGTCAGATCAGACGCGGCATAAAGATCAATGTTTCCGTTTTCCTTGTACAGGTCGACAAGGTGACGGAGCTGTTCATCCATCAAGGCGTCTGTATCACTGCCGTAATTGATGCCCAATGAAGCAAGGGACGGGAAACCGTACTCATAATACGGGTTGTAGAAACTGCCGTCCAGGACACCGGAAATCTCGTTGAAGTGGTATGACTTTCCATGAATCTCAGCATAGCCTTTGGTCATCATGCCGCTGATGGGATCATAGTAGTATCTGCCGTTTTCGTTGCAGTACCAGCCTTTGATCATGGCGCCGGTTTCATCATAGCGCACCCATTTTCCGTCCGGGTTTTTGCCTGTTTGCAGGTCATCCTGGAAGATATACGGCATCCAGACTTCCTTGCTTTCGGCCTTGGCACCGTCATAGATGGCGTCCAGCCAGTACCAGGCGTCGGATGCAGGGTCATAGATTTCCCTTCCTCTTTCCAGGCCATAGAGGGTATCGGTCAGATTCTTCGGATCGCCCATTGCCCCCTGTTTTTGGCCGTTTTCATACCAGTACTGCTTTCCGTCATCCCCGGTCTTCCATACAAGGTGGTCTTCCGCATGGACAGGCGTAACGGCCAGAACCATACATGCGGCTAAGATAAATTTAAGATTCTTCATGGTTCTCTTCCTTTCTGAGTTAGATTATACTATTCAGGATCTGAATTCAAAGGAGAACTGTATGAGTGAGTATATTTTGCCCGAAGGGCATGCAAAAGATATTCTGACGGAAGGATGTATCGTGCTGGAAGGCGGTGCCTTCCGGGGCCTGTATACCCAGGGTGTACTGGATGTGCTGATGCAGGAAGACATCAATATGAGCTGTACCATCGGCGTTTCTGCCGGAGCCCTGGGCGGTATGAACTATGTGGCCGGCCAGATCGGCCGCAGTGCCCGTGTAAACCTGCGCTACCGCCACGATTCAGATTACATCGGCATCGGCGCCCTGAAGCGGGATCATGGGATTACCGGGTTCTCATATCTTTTCAACGAGATTTCCTGGCAGGACCCTCTGGACATGGAGCGGTTCAATGATCCCCGACGCCGTTTTGTCGTGACGGCAACGGACATTGAAACGGGTGAAAATGAATTCTTTGAAAAGGGGATTTGTTCTGATATGTTCACGGCCTGTGCCGCCTCAGCCTCTGTCCCCTATATCAGCGAAGCGGTGGAACTGGAAGGAGGCAGGTATCTGGATGGCGGGATTGCCTGCCGGATTCCGTTCCAGTGGGCTCTGGACCAGGGGTATGAAAAAGTCATTGTTGTACGTACAAGGGACAAGGATTACCGTAAACGGATCCATATGCCCCTGAACCTCACCAGGGTGGAGTATCACCGCTATCCGGCATTGAAGGCTGCCCTGGATGAAGAGTCTGCCCGTTACAATGTCCTTCTAGACAGGCTTGATATGCTGGAAGAAAGCGGCAGGATCTTTGTCATCACACCGTCTCAGCCGGTGGAAATCAAACGGTTTGAAGGAAATCTGGATGCCCTGTATGAGTTGTACCAGCTGGGACGTAAGGACGCGGAAGAAAGGCTGGCAGAACTGAAAGCATACCTGAACAGATAAGAATATGGATCCTGGAAACACAAGGATGCATAAGAGGAAGCTCAGGTGAGCTTCCTTTTATCTCTGATTTGTGAAGAATCCTTAGATCCTTGATTACTCCCGCTTCCGCGCATTGGCTTTTCTTCAAATAAGTCAGCTCTTTTCGAATGCAACGATGGTCCCATGCTGATCAGATAAG
The DNA here is from genome assembly GCA_017536845.1 of Solobacterium sp. The sequence goes on from JAFWCP010000048.1 coordinate 4,084, forward strand.
ACGAAGCGGATGCATGGGCTCAAACCGCACCGCAGCGGAGGCGGAGAAAAAATGGCAAAGACAATAAACAACACACAACACTGAAGCCGGCATCAGTAGATTAATGCCGGCTTGGGTGTTATATAAGGATACAGAGATTATTCAGCAGATGCGTCGAACAAATCGTTTCAGAAATGTGATTTTGAAACCCAACTTTATCGAACAGGTATTCTTCCGACCTTTTCTGAAACGTATAGCCTAAATTTCTTCAAAGAAAAGCTCATACTCAGACAAAGCTTCTTCGAGACGTTGCAGATCCTCTTTTGAACGCAGTCCGATTAATGGCATGTCGTAATAATTCCATCTGCTGCGCGAGTCAGATCCTCTTGAAAAATAATCATAATTGTTCTCGTTGAAGAAACTGATTGCGTAAGATGACATTGATTCAAATGATTTTAAGGGGATATAGATGACAGATTCTTTTTCGTGGATGCCGATTATCGTGAAAGGAACAGTTACCTGCTGATCGATATTTCCGCTTGGCAGATAGGTATAAACATTAAGATAAACAATATCGCCGGGATGATAATTTACATCTCTTAGTTCGGCGGGATATATGGCCACGTTATGTCCTTCATCAATATCAATCTGAGAGAATGTTGTACCTTCAATGATTGAATCAATATAAGCATCTGCATGTAAGAAAAAATCTGTTGTGTTTACGCCGTGGATCATGCAGAATGAATTACCCTCGTAATCTCCGGGTTTTGAAGTATTTTCAACATGAACATCGGTGAAAAGCTGGGCTCTTTGACCGGTAGATTCTTCATATTTTAGTTCAACAATCAGACCCTCGTTCTTAAGATCTTCCAGCTTATCCAGAAAAGCAAGTGTCGCCTGGTGATAATCTTCCCATGTATCATAATTGTACATAGAAGTACTGTCTGTCATAACATGCACAAAATAAAGGCTTTCCGATTCCGCTGGTTCAGCACTGTCATCAGGATGCTGTGAAGGTTTTTCCTGTACATCTGCTATGGGTTCCGGTTCGGCTGTATTAGTGGATCCGTCATGATTGTCGTTGGTTTCTGTTTCATTATTCACCACTGTTTCCTGGATGTCTTCATAGTCTGAATCGTCATTCAGGAGAACCGATGAAGCAGATGAAGCAATACTGTGATTCGAAGAATCCTGTTTTGTTTCAGTCAGACTGCAGGAAGCCAGAGATATGATTGCAGCAGATAAGCAGAAGGTTTTAAATGACTTTTTCATATATTCTCCATTTCATCAATAAACATAAATTTCGTAATACACTGTTCCGGTGTAATACCCATAGCCGGTATTTGGATTCAGCCGGTTTGTGTATACGGTCAGATTGATTGTGATCATGACTTTGTTTCCGCTGAATGCAACGTTTCTCCAATTCGTGGTAAATTGTGAAACAGGACCATAATTGAATCCATTCAGCTGATCAGCCCAGTTATAAACACCGGTGATTGATACAGATGCGATCTGGCCTGTTGAGTCATTGATCTCTGCTGTTCCATGTATATCTGCTGTAATATTTCTATAACCATCTGGAAAAGAAATATGATTGTAAAGAGAGGTCCTTGTGATAGTAACTTGATGTGTTGAGTACCGAAACTGCTCATGGATTCCACAATCTTATTGAACTTCATCTGCCAGAACTGGTGTAAAAACCATGCTGACAACTGTCTAAACCGATAATACGATTTTTGCAAAATGCTTCATATTATTAACCTCTATTTAGTAAATTATATACAACATTGATAAATGAATCAATGGCTATATAGAATTACAGTCCTGGAATATTTCCCCTACTTTGACAAAACCACGCAAAATCACTGAAAATCAGCAGAAATGCTGGTTTCTTTCGAAAACTGCCGTTTTTGTGATATTGCTAATAGGAGATTCCCCTATTAAAGAGGTGATTTATGTCAAGAAATCAAGATCCCGATTACCCTTTCAAGATGGTGGAAAGAAGATCCAGAGGCCATCTTTATGCCGCAACGAAGAAGAGAATACCCAGCACAACCTCTGATAAGATCATCAGCACTGATATCTTCTGGGGAAAACTGGAAGAAACGGAAGGAAATGATGGCCTTAAATACCGGTTTATCCCAAATAAAAGCTTCTGTCTCCTTGAAGAAGCGGAAAGAAGCTGGTTCATCTTTCCTTCAGACTGGGATATCAGTGAATATAATAAACTGAAGGATAAATAGATCTCACTGGCGGCTGAGATCATCGGCGTCGTTGACAGTTCGGCTCTGTATGGTGACATATGGCTGATGAACACCATCGCTGAAAAGAACGGACTGCTTGCCGATCTTGTAAAAGTCTTCGATGGCAACCGGGTAAAGGTGGAAGATACACTTACCCTTGCATATCATATGTACCTGACCAGGTTTTCGTGGAATCGGATTCATGACTGGCAGCGCACACGGCAGGTAAATCCCGGGGTTTGGGGCAGAGCTCCAATATTATCCGCAGCAGACATTGACTGAAAATTGTGTGGTGATCAGCAGAACAGTGCTTGTGTATTCAGCATTCTGTTCACTGTCATGGCAGGTAACGTAAATCCCTGTTTGTTTACAGCCAAAGGCAGCGATATGCATGATATGATCCTTGTTTATGTGATCTTGAAAAATATACGATAGAAAGCCCAAATATCAGTCGTTCGATTCAGATCTGATACGTCAATCTTCTGCAAAGATAAGATGACTGATCGCATTGTTTCATCAGAAAGACAGGAATATATGATGCAGACTTGATGCATAGTGTTTATACGAATAAGAATGGGAAATGCGAAAATCAGCAGATTTTTCCGAATGTGACGAATCGTCACATATTTTGCGCGTGAGGTGTGCTATTCTTTTTGCACAAGGAGAACAGTGAAATGAAAAGAAAGAAAGCTTTTCTGGCAGCAGGTCTCAGTGCAGGCTTGCTTTGCCAGCCGATGCTGCCGGTAAATGCAGCAAACAAGACAACCTGGATCACATCCACAGAGTATTTTGAAACAGTGGTTGTTGATGCGTATGCGTCTTCATATGCGCATTCAACTGTTAACGGTCGTAACGTCTGGGCCAGCCTGACAGTATGGGGCTCATATGGAGGGAATGTCGTGTTGGCCTTTGATTTACCTGAGAGAATAGGTGGAAGAGACATTTCAATCTACCAGAATCCTTCCTTCAACTATTTCACCTATGGCCAGTCTACGGGTTCCTATAACGGTTCGTCCGTAAACTCGGGCCTGGTAGTAAACCGGTGGTATTGAAAACCTGAGGCTCTCTGTCAAAACAAGGGATGGGAACAGCATCCCTTTTCAGAGTTTCAGAGTAAAAAAGATAGAAGTCCAAATCACGTGTGTATATAATTAAAGTGCGTAAAATAATAACAGGAGGTAAATGATTTGAAAACAATGAAACTGTTTCTGGCTTTTCTATCTGCCTGTCTGGTATCATGCAGCAGTACAGGAAAAAGCCAGTCATTCCAGATCGGCATCCTTTTCGGCAACGGGGTATATGACAATGTCAATTTTATGACTCTGGATGCGCTGGATCAGAAATTCAAGGAGGCAGATGTGACGTATTCTTATGTCATGTATCAGAAAAATTCCGACGATGCTGAATCGGCTGGTGAAATGGACAGGCGGCAGATGGAAAAGATGCTTGCCGCAAAGCCGCAATGCCTGATCATGCATCCGGTATTGTCGGATAATGAACTGGATCAGCTGAGTGATATGGCGCATGAAGCAGGTGTCCCTTTGATTTATACGCTGGATGATCTGTGGATCAAAGGTGATTCTGATCGTGAAATGGTTGAAAAGGAAATAAAACGTTGTCAGGAAATGGGTTATGACGTCTCTTTTGTTTATAGCGAAGTCGCTTCTGGATTTGAACAGGGAGCTGCCTTGCTTGCGGAAGAAGGGATGGACCGCCTGGATCTGGATCATAACGGAACAGTAGAAGTCCTGCGTTTTGCCCCAAGCCCGGTTGAATATACAAGTACAGAACCGGCGTTTGGAAAGAATCTCATGGATGGATTTACAGCATGCGGGATTCCGGCTGTATACAGTGATGACTATGCGGAAGCAGCTGTATTCTTTAAAGGTGATGCCTATTCCTTTATGAATCAGTATCCCGAAACAGAAACTCGGCTTGTATGGTGCGACACGTTATGCATGTGAAAAGCATGCGATTCTGATACAGCACGTGAATATCAGAAGACAACTGTGGTCCTGAAGGATGGAATGAAAGAGCAACGCCTTGAAACATCCTCCGTAATCCTCCGGCATGCGGCAATACTTCAGCATATTGCGGTATGAAGCCCGGTGAAGACGGCTGTGAAAGATCGGCCGGCGGTCCGATAAAATGCCTATGGCGAGAATGTAAAACAATACTGACGAACCCTTGAATGAAAATCTCCTGAAGCCGAAAAACAATAAGCCGGCAGGATCAGTACGTATCGTACAGCGGAAAGTCCTGATGATATAACTGGTATCATCCATACCGGCGGGGATAAAGAGGGCGCCTGAGGGTATATAGATGGATAAGGATCATGGAACGTGGGAAGCATGGACAGGAAGAGCCTGGCTGAAAAGGCGAAGAGGCCTGTTGATGTGAAAGCGGGGAGCACGACTGAAGATCTCTTCTGTAATGGAAGAG
>JAFWCP010000528.1 GCA_017536845.1 Solobacterium sp.
CCTTTTGCCATTGCCGTATTCTTCTCCGGTCTGGAAAGGTCATTAGCGACTTCAGCCTATAACCTCAGACAGGATGAATGCAAGGCTGCTGCCTATGATTTACTGGCGTATGCCGGATTACCATACGGCAAATTCCAGGATGCAGTATTAAGAGATGTACCGTATGATGTCTTTGTGACATATAAAGACCGTCTGCCGGACAATTTCCGCAAACGTGCTGAACACTTCTTCAGTGAAATCAGAAGGGCCGAACAGGGTGCAGAAGCATGGCAGAACGGTGATCTTGATACCTATGGCAAACTGATCTTTGCGTCCGGGAAAAGCAGCGTTGAAAACTATGAATGCGGCTGTCCTGAACTGATATCGCTGTATAACATCATGACAGAGACTGACGGCATCTACGGCGGCAGATTCTCCGGCGCTGGCTTTAAAGGCTGCTGTATGGCCCTGATAGACCCTAAGAAGCAGGATTCTATCCTCCAGCATGTCGAAGAAGCCTATCTGAAACAGTATCCTGCGCTGAAAGGCAAGTATCTTGGCGCCATCTGTTCTTCAGCAGATGGTGTAGAGCATGGAGGAATCTTCAGAAAATGAAAGCCATCATTTTAGCAGCAGGATATGCTACAAGGCTGTATCCCTTAACAGAGAATTTTCCCAAACCTTTGCTTCCGGTAGGAGGAAAACCCATCCTTGACTGGCTGATTGATGATCTCAAAGATATGATTGACGAATTCATTGTTGTCACCAATCATAAGTTTGCTGCGCATTTTCAGCAATGGGCTGAAGGTAAACCCGTCAGAGTGATTGATGATGGGACAGAAAGCAATGAAACAAGGCTTGGTGCTGTCAAAGATATCCAGCTTGCAGCAGAAGGCCTGAATGAAGACTGTCTTGTCATGGCAGGGGATAATGTCCTTGATTTCTCTCTTGTGCCATTTGTGCAGTATGCTGAAAAAGTAGGAACATCCTGTGTGATGTGTCATCCGGAAACGAGGCTGAAAGCATTGCAGAAAACAGCTGTGATCACAATTGATGAAAACCAGCTGATTACAGGTTATGAAGAAAAGCCGGCTGAACCCAAAGGACAGCTGGCAGTACCACCGTTCTATTATTACCGTAACTGTGACCTGAAACGCATTCCCGAAGCCTTGGCTGCAGGATGTGCGTATGATGCGCCGGGATCTTTTGCAGCATGGCTTTCCAAACAGACACCCATGCATGCCTGGGTTATGACAGGCCACAGGCATGATATCGGTGATCTGAAAAGCTATGAGGAAGTCAAAGATAACTTTAGAGATAAATGAACAGACCCGGCAGGTGGTTTCACCTGCCGGGTGTTTTTCGTTATCCGTAATACTCTTTATACCACCGGGCAAATCTTCTCAGACCTTCTCTGATATTGATCTGGGGACGGAAGCCGTAATCCTCTTCCAGTGCTCTGGAATCTGCGTATGTTACCGGAACATCTCCCGGCTGCATGCCAACCAGTTTACGATGACCTTCAAAGTCATAGTCTTCCGGCAGTACCTTGGCATTGACCAGTTCTTCCTGCAGGGTGCTGATATAGTCCAGCAGGTTTTCCGGTGTCCCGCCGCCGATGTTGTATACCGCATAGGGAGGCAGAGGTAATCCATCTTCACCGTTCTTCTTTTCCGGTGCTCCCTGCATGACACGCAGAACGCCTTCCACGATGTCATCCACATACGTGAAGTCCCGTTTGCAGTTGCCGTAGTTGAAGATCTGGATGGTTTCTCCCTTGACCAGCCGGTTGGTGGCAGAGAAGTAGAACATATCTGGTCTTCCGGCCGGGCCATAGACGGTAAAGAACCGTAAGCCTGTACAGGGAATGTTGTACAGCTTGGCATAGCTGTGGGCTAATAATTCATTGCTCTTTTTGGTTGCGGCATACAGGGAGACAGGATTGTCAACCTTATCCTCAACCGAGAAGGGCACTTTTTTGTTTCCTCCGTAGACAGAGGAAGAAGAAGCATAGACAAGATGCTCAACAGGATGATTCCTGCAGGCTTCCAGGATGTTGTAGAAACCAATGATGTTGGATTCAATATACACATCCGGATGGTCGATGGAATATCTTACTCCGGCCTGGGCAGCAAGGTTGACGACGATGTCAGGATGGTATTCTTCAAATACCTTTTCAATCAGTTCCTTATCCGCAAGATTGCCTTTGATAAAGATATGCCTGACATCAGATGCAATATCCTGAATCAGTTTCAGACGGTATTCCTTGAGGGTTGGATCATAGTAATCATTCATGTTGTCAAAGGAGATGACAGTTCCTTCTGTCATTTCCTTTAACAGACGCATGACAAGGTTGGCACCGATGAAACCGGGGGAACCTGTCACTAGGATGGTCTTGCCGTTTAATTCAATATGAACCTTGCTCATGGATCAGTCTCTTCTGAACAGGTCTCTTGTATAGACCTTATCTTCCACATCACCGAGCTTATCCGCGTCAAAGCGGTTGGCAACGATGACGTCACTCATGGACTTGAATGCCGCAAGGTCATTGACAACCAGGGAGTTGAAGAAGGTGGAACCATCTTCAAGAGTGGGTTCATAGATGATGACAGGGATGCCCTTGGCCTTGATCCTCTTCATGACGCCCTGGATGGCAGAAGCTCTGAAGTTGTCGGAGTTGGATTTCATGGTTAAGCGATAAACACCGACTGTCTTCGGATTTTTCTTGATGATGCTGTCGGCGATAAAGTCTTTTCTGACGGCATTGGATTTGACGACCGCTTCAATCATGGTCTGCGGAACATCCTTATAGTTGGCCAATAACTGCTTGGTATCCTTGGGCAGGCAATAACCGCCATAGCCGAAGGACGGGTTGTTGTAATGGCTGCCGATTCTCGGGTCCATGCATACACCGTCAATGATCTGCTGGGTGTTCAGTCCCTTTTCCTGAGCATAGGTATCCAGTTCATTGAAGTAGGATACTCTGACGGCAAGATAGGTGTTGGCAAACAGCTTGATGGCTTCTGCTTCGGTAGGATGGGCAATTAATACAGGAATGTTTTCTACAGCTGCACCTTCCTTTAACAGTTCGGCAAACATTTCTGCTTCCTTCTTCTGGTGGTCATAGGCACCTACAACAATACGGGAAGGATACAGGTTGTCATACAGAGCCTTGGATTCTCTTAAGAACTCCGGTGAGAAGATGATGTTGTCAATGTTGTACTTCGCTCTGACAGAATCTGTATAACCAACAGGAACAGTGGATTTGATGACCATCAGTACATTCGGGTTTACCTTCAGGACATGTTCAATGGCATCTTCAACCGCTGAGGTATCAAAGAAATGATGCTCATCATCATAATTGGTAGGAGTGGCAATGATGACCAGTTCAGCAGAACCATATGCCGCATCCTTGTCTACAGTTGTTGTAAGATTCAGAGTTCTCTTTCCTTCATGGACTTCTCTGAAGAAACGTTCAATCTCGTCATCCTGAATCGGGCTGATGAACTTGTTGAGCTTCTCTGCCTTGGCAGGGGTTGTTGTAATGGCTGTGACTTCGTGGTGCTGAGCTAATAAGACGGCTAAGGAAAGTCCTACATAGCCTACACCTGCAACTGTGATCTTCATTCTTTACTTCTCCTTGTTAATCTCTTCTGAACAGATCTCTTGTATACACTTTGTCCTGTACATCATCCAGGACAGCATCATATCTGTTGGCGATGATGCAGCCGCACATCTTCTTGAACTTCCTGATGTTATTGACCACCTTGCTCCCGAAGAAGGTGGATCCGTCCTCCAGCGTCGGCTCGTAAATCACCACCGTCG
>JAFWCP010000529.1 GCA_017536845.1 Solobacterium sp.
CGGGCTGGCGGAAAAATGCGGCGGCTGTCCTCTGATGTGCCTGCGCTACCCTGCCCAGTTAAAATACAAGAAAGAACTGCTGGCCGAAGCACTGTATAAATACGGCAATGTCAGACGGAACCTGATCCGTGATGTCAGGCAGTCGGAATACATCACCGGCTACCGCAACGCCTGCAAGATGCCGATGCAGATGAGCCATGGCGAGCTGACCGCCGGCATGTATGCCGCCGGCACCAACCATTACCGGCCGGTACGTGACTGTCTGATCCACCATCCGGATCTTGAAGATGCCCGCCGGGAAGTGCTGAAGGTGCTTAATGCTCATCATGCCAAGGCGTTTGAGGAAAAGAGCCGCTATGGCTTCCGCAACCTTATCATGCGCCGCACCGATGATGGCATCCAGGTGCTCTTTGTCACCGGCAAAGGCAAAATGCACGATGACCTTGTCACCGATATCATGAAAATCCCGAACATCGTTTCGCTGTACCACTCCGTCCTTCTGGAACCCAAAGGCGTGGAGATGATCGGGAATACTGTCACCCTTCTGGCCGGTAAGGAAACGGCTGACATCAAAATGGCCGATATCACCCTTTCCCTTTCGCCGGAAGCTTTCTTCCAGCTCAATACCGAACAGGCCGAACAGCTGTATACAACTGCCGTTTCCAAGATCGATCCCTGCGATACGATCGTTGAAGCCTACTGCGGCGTCGGCGCCATCTCCCTGCTTGCGGCAAAGAAAGCGCAGCGCATCATCGGCATCGAAAGCGTGCAGAAGGCGGTGGATAACGCCGTTATGAACGCGGAAAAGAACAATATCAGAAATGTCGAGTTCCTCTGCGCGGACGCTTCCGTCGGCCTGTACAGGGCGGCCCGAGGCGGCTTGCCTGACTGCCTGATTGCCGACCCGCCCCGCAGCGGCATGGATGATAAGATGCTTGCGGCCATCGCCGACGTACTGCCGAAGAAGATCATCTATATTTCCTGCAACCCGGCCACCCTGGGCAAGAACCTCAAGGAACTCAAGCACAATTACCATGTTGTAACGGTCATCCCGTTTGACATGTTCCCGCATACGCCGCTGATCGAATCGATCACGGTACTGGAAAGAGGCTGAGCAGTGCACCTTCAATACGACGCCCATGCCATGACGATCGTCCATGACGGCCGTTATGCGGATCTGACGGTCGGGGAATGGATGACGCAGTTTCACCTTTCCTCTTCCGCACGGTATAAAATGCTGCAGGAAGGCCGGCTGCTTCTGAACAATGTGCCGGTGAAGCATCCTGATACGCAGATCCACGATGCGCAGATTGCCATCCTTCATGAAGAAGGGAAAGAAGAAAGCGTTTCGGACTGCATTGCTGAGGTCATCTATGAAGATGCCTTTGTCTATGCCGTTTCCAAACCGGCGGGGCTCATCATACACAGTGATGACCCGAAGGAAGAAACCCTTGCCCGGATGGCTGCCGCGTATCAGAAGCAATCCGGCATCCTGACTCCCGTAAGGCCCCTGCACAGGCTGGACAAGGATACGGCCGGCATCGTCCTTTTCAGCAAGGTCCCCTTCTTCCAGCCCTGGTATGACTACCAGCTCTCTGTCCATACCATTCAGCGCCGTTATCTTGCGGCGGTCAAAGGAAACCTTGCAAAAGGGAAAACACTGGTCATTGATGCGCCGCTTGGCAAAGACAGGCACCGGAACAACCGCTACTGCGTCTTTCCTTCCGGCAAACCGGCAAGGACGGACGTCGAATGCCTGGAACGGCAGAAAGACCTGTGCCTGCTGCGCTGCACGCTGCATACCGGCCGCACCCACCAGATCCGTGTCCACCTGGCATCAAGAAATCTGCCGATTGTCAATGACCCGTTCTACGGTGTTTCCGACAATCGCTTTGAGAACATGGGCTTATGGGCGTATGAAATGGTCATCTTCGATCCCCTTGAAGGGAAAAAGACTGTGATACACGATCACGCAAATCCGGACTTTGCCCGTTTTGGCTGTCTTTCACAGCTTCTGCAGCAGTAACAATATGGGGATTCCCAGGCGGATCCCTTTTCTTCTGCAGCCGCGTCAGAAGCATTCGGGCTTTGTGATAGAATAATGGGCAGAAAGAAGGAACGCACATGAAATATGACTTTACAACCATCATGAACAGATTCGGTGAAGACGCCATCGCGGTGGACCTGCCGGCTTCCCGAACCGGCGGCTACGCAGACATCCATCTCCATGAAGGGTTTGACATCATCCCGATGTGGGTGGCGGATATGAACTTCCCGGTACTGCCCGATATCCAGGAGGCGATGATCACCCGCATTCAGAAACCGCATTTCGGCTATTTCTCGGCCCGTGACGAATACTTTGACGCAATCATCCGCTGGCAGAAGCAACGCAACCATGTCGAAGGCCTTGAGAAAAAGCATATCGGCTATGAAAACGGCGTCCTTGGCGGTGTGACCAGCGCCATGAATATCCTTACCAGCAAGGGCGGCAAGGTCCTTGTCCATTCCCCGGTGTATGTCGGCTTCTCCCATGTTCTGAATAACAACGGCTACCAGATCATCCAGTCCCCGCTTGTCAAAGATGAAAGCAACGTCTGGCGCATGGATTTTGAAGATATGGAAAGGAAACTGCGGGATGAGCATATCCATACCGCCATTTTCTGCAACCCCCACAACCCCTGCGGAAGGGCATGGGAAAAGGAAGAAATCGAACAGGCCATGGCATTGTATGAAAAATACGAAGTAGAAGTGATCTCGGATGAAATCTGGAGCGACCTTGTCCACCATGGCCATCAGCACATCCCGACCCAGTCGGTCAGCCCGTACGCCCATGAACATACCATTGCCTTCTATGCCCCTTCCAAGACCTTCAACCTGGCCGGGCTGATCGGCTCCTACCATATTGTGTATAACGCAAAGCTGCGTGATCGGCTGGAAAAGGAAGGTTCGCTTTCCCATTACAATTCCATGAACCTGCTGTCCATGTATGCCTTGATCGGCGCCTATGGCGACAACGGCATGGAATATGTCAGACAGCTGAACCATGTGTTTGAAGAAAATATCGATTATGCTGTGGATTTCATTGAAAACAGGCTGCCGGGTGTTTCCGTCTGCTCACCCAAGGCAACCTATATGTTATGGATTGATGTCTCGGGATATCTTGAAAACGCCGGCACAGACCTGGATACATTGATTCATAGAGGGTATGACTATGGCGTCATATGGCAGGATGGCCGCGGCTTCTTCGGGCAGACAAATATCCGCATGAACCTTGCACTTCCGCTCTGCCGGGTGAAAGAGGCGTTTGAGCGCCTGCAGAAGTACGTATTCATCTGAAAAGCATAAAAAAGCAGGACGGCTTAATAAACTGCTTAACCGTCCTGCTTTTCATTTTCCTCTTTCACGCCGGATTCACGGATCCGTCTTAAGATTTCCTCATGAAACTCTACTTCCTGGCGGAACAGTTCAACTGCCAGCTTTCCGGTTTCATTCAGGATAAGCCTGTTGCGGTCTCTGACAAAAAGGCTTACGCCTAAAAGCTTCTCAAGGCGGGCCATAGACTTGCTTAAGGCCGGCTGCGACACGCCAAGCTGCCTGGCAGCTTCTGACAGTGTCCCGTGCTCAGCAACAGCAAGTATCTGTACCAAGTGGTGGTTGTCTATCATCCCTGTCTCCTCCGCTACCAGTATAATATAGATTTTATTTGAATAACACATTAAATTAGCTAAAATTGTGTCCCAGAAAGAAATTTTCGCACCAAAATCCACAGTTTGACCCATTCCGAAAGACGTGCTATAATTTTCAGGCAACATGTGCTCGTGGCGCAAGCGGATAGCGTATTTGATTCCGAATCAAAAGGTTGTGGGTTCGAGTCCCATCGAGCATACCATATTAAAATAGCCTCTTCATATAATGAAGAGGCTATTCATATTTATAGGTGTTCAAAACGGATGGTGAAACGGATGCCGATGTGTTCGCCGCTTCCGGACTGAGACAAGGCTTCTGCCGGTTTGAGCCCTGTGGCGCGATATTCTTCCGAGGCAATGGCCAGAAGGATGAATTCATCTCCGTCTTCAAAAGCACAGCGTTCCGGAAGATAGTATTCATATCCTGTATCTTCCCGGAATCCCGCGGCATCGATGCTGTTGAGCACCTTTCCTGCTGAGCCGTCCGATTTGAATTCCTTGATCACCACACCGCCTGCCGGTACGACAAATACCGCCAGATAGGTATCCGGATCGGTCAGCAGTTCATGGCTGGGCCATTCTTCCCAGGCTCTCTTTGTCTGCCATTCGCCTTCCGGGCTGAGGGTGTCAGCGCCAAGCGTATAGAAGATTTCCTCACCTTCCGAATGGATGTGATAGACCTGTGCCTTGACGCCCATCGCTTCTTCCTCCGCCTGGATTGCGTTTTGAAGCTGCTGTGATATGCCGACCAGTTCAGATGCCGCAAAGTAATGATCCTTTTGTGCGGTTTCCTGCCGGCAGCCGATGATCAGAAGCGAGGCTGCCAATGCAAAGGGAATCAGTAGCTTTTTCATATTGGGACTTCCTTTCATTTTTCTGTTCAACTGTGACTTTATTGTAGCATAAAATGAGATACCGTTAATATACGGTATTGATTATTGACGTAAATACGTTACATTCAAAACATACAGAGGATGACTGTTCATCAAATCCGGATGATGCCATCTGAATTCACGTATCAACAGGCCATTGCGGATTCCGTCCGTTTCCACCGGACCGGTTCATAAGAATCGTTTATTTCATTTTGGTTTCCTGTTTCTGTCTTGTTATAATAGACAAAACAAGGAGCAATTGATTATGACAAAAACATTTCCTGAAGGATTCCTCTGGGGCGGAGCTACCGCGGCCAACCAGTTTGAAGGCGGCTGGAACGAAGGCGGTAAAGGCTGGTCGGTTTCCGACGCGGCAAGATCGCACCTGGACATTGATGTCAAGGACTACGCAAAGCAGAACGAAGTGCTGATGAAGGATATCGAAGAGGCAATGGCCCATCCGGAAGACCTGGTCCACTATCCCAAGCGCCACGGTTCTGATTTCTACCATCACTGGCAGGAAGACATCGCCCTGTTGGCGGAGATGGGGTTCAAGGTATTCCGCATGTCCATCGCATGGAGCCGGATCTTCCCCAAAGGCGATGAAGAAACACCGAATGAAGAAGGCCTTGTCTTCTATGACAATGTCTTCAACGAGCTGAAGAAGTACGGCATTGAGCCGCTGGTGACAATCTCCCACTATGAACCGCCGCTGCATCTTTGCCTGGAATATGACTGCTGGTACAACCGGAAGACAATTGACTTCTTCATGAACTTCACAAGGACCATCGTAGACCGCTATAAGGACAGGGTGAAGTACTGGCTGACCTTCAATGAAGTGGATTCCATGATCCGCCATCCCTACACCACCGGCGGCCTGATCCGTGACCGTTTCAGCGATGACATCTGGGAAGAGGTCATCTTCCAGTCCATGCACCACCAGTTTGTTGCCAGCGCCCTGGCCACAAAGTACATCCATGAAGTCGAACCCGAAGGCAAGGTCGGCTGCATGCTCACCAAGCTGACATATTACCCTTACTCGTGCCGTCCCGAAGACGTCCTGGAAGCCCAGCAGCGCATGCGTGCCACCTACTGCTATTCCGATACGCAGGTCTTCGGCGAATATCCCGCCTACCTGCTGGCCCGGTTCAGAAACCATGGCCTTAACATCAGGATGGAGGAAGAAGACCTCAAGGTCATGAAAGACTATCCGGTTGACTTCATCTCCTTCTCCTACTACAGCTCCAGCTGTGTGGCAAAGAATACGGACGGGCTTGATACAACCGCCGGCAACACCATCACCGCCATCAAGAACCCGTATCTCAAAGCCAGTGAATGGGGCTGGCAGTCTGACCCGATCGGCTTAAGAGTCTCGCTGGTCGACCTCTATGACCGTTACAGAAAGCCGCTGTTCATCGTCGAAAACGGACTGGGCGAAAAGGAAGAGCTCATCCCTGACGGCAAGGGCTCCTATAC
>JAFWCP010000530.1 GCA_017536845.1 Solobacterium sp.
CCAGCACGCCGATGTAGGCTTCATCACGTTTGAAGACGATGCCTTCTTTCCCATCCAGTTTCAGAACGGCGTTGATGCCGGCCATGATCCCCTGCCCGGCTGCTTCTTCATAGCCGGAAGTGCCGTTGACCTGTCCGGCCGTAAAGAGGTTTTCAACCAGCTTGTTTTCAAAAGTAGGCTTCATCTGGATCGGGTCAATGGCATCATACTCGATCGCATAGGCATATTTTTTAATGACGCAGTTCTGAAAGCCCGGCAATGTATGCACCATTCTTTCCTGCACATCTCTTGGCAGGGAAGTGGAGAACCCCTGGACATAGGTTGTATCCATGGACAGGGACTCGGGCTCTAAGAACAGCAGGTGTCTTGGCTTATCCTTGAACCTGACCAGCTTGTCTTCAATGGACGGGCAGTATCTTGGCCCGACACCTTTGACCACGCCTGAGTACATGCTTGATTTATTGAGATTGCTCAGGATGATCTCATGGGTTTCCGGGGTTGTGTAGGTCTGGTAGCACGGTACCTGGTCTTTAAACGGCCGGATGCTTTTTGTCAGTGATGAGAAATGCAGGAAAGCATCTGTTCCCGGTTCATAGGCCGTCTGGGAAAAGTCAATGGATGCCGTCAGGATACGGGGCGGCGTTCCGGTCTTTAAACGGAATGTCCTTAAGCCAGCTTCCCGCAGGTTGGCTGACAGGTCGCCGGTTGTTTCTTCCAGGTCAGGACCACCGGGTTTCACCTCGGAGGAGATCATGTTCACCCCGGCCATATACGTGCCGGTTGTCAGGATGACAATCGTGCAGCTGACATAGCTGCCGGCCTTGAAATATACGCCTTTGACCTTGTTGTTTTCGATGTCGATTTTCACCGCCATTGCTTCAAGAACGGTCAGGTTTTCGGTATGCAGGCAGACATCCTGCATCATTTTTCCGTAGGCGATTTTATCCGACTGCACACGCAGGGCACGGACACCGGGCCCTTTGGCACTGTTGAGCATTTTGAACTGCAGGGCAGTCGCATCGGCAGTAATCGGCATCTGGCCGCCCAGGGCGTCAATTTCCCGGACGACGATGCCTTTGGCCGGGCCGCCGACCGAAGGGTTGCAGGGCATCTTGCCGATATTGGAAATGCTGAGGGTGCAGAGCATTGTCTTTTTGTTCAGCCGCGCTGCTGCCAGAGCTGCTTCAATGCCGGCATGTCCGCCGCCGATTACCACAATATCATAACGTTCCATCATTCAGCCTTTCTGCAATTTTCCTGAGCAGTCCGGCATCCTGGGTGGACAGGATTTCAAACTGCACCTTCTGCGGGATTGCCTGTTTATACATCAGCATCCTTCCCGCCAGCTGTTCCGTTCTCCGCAGAGAGCCGGAACCGGTCGGCGCAAAGGCCAGGGCAATCCGTATCGTATCATCTTCGAGATTCACGCATTCGCTCTGGCTGCCGCGGATCATTTCCCAATCCGGCTGGCTGGCTTTTTCACGAAGCAGCTTCTTCGTTGCTGCAGATTCCTTGCGTGACCTTCTTTCACTTGGCAGACCTGCGTGCACACTGGCCAGCATGTGTCTGCGGATATCTTTTTCAAACATTGCTTCACTGTCCAGGTCAGGATCCATCGCCCAAAGGTCAATCCCGATTTTCTTTGCCATTTTCAGCAGCGCCAGGGTGATCCCGGGATTCTGCTTATCAATATAACAATAGCTTTCCAGATTCTTCGGGATATCGATTCCCGCCGAAGCCGGGTCAATCAGGGTATTGAAGAAGACGATGTCCTTGAGCAGCAGGCAGTTCATCTTTTCCGGGATTTTTCCCTTGCCGGCCTTGCGGATTGCCGCTGTCAGCCGTTCCTTGCTTTCATAACCGGTGGCTGTGCCGTAGCTGTTCCACACGGTTTTCAGATTCATCGTCCGGGATGAATCATAATGGGCATAGCCGATCAGTCCCTTTGCCTTGACAAACAGGCTGGGTGAATAGGTATAGAAAAAGATCAGATCCCCTTTATGGAAATCAGAAAACTTTTTCCCGCTGGAAAGCCGCCAGAAAACCATGTTCGAAGAACGTGAGATCCGGTGGTATTCCATCATTTCCGCATCTGTTGCGTAGGCTATTGAACTCATCTTGCACCTCTGTGACGAAAACAGGCGGCGCGGCCGCGCCGCCTGTGTCTTGTGTATTGAATGATCAGAACAGTCCGTAGGTATCGCCGTTTTCGTCAATTCCCATATTGACGGCAGCGGGTACTTTCGGCAGGCCGGGCATGGTCAGGATGTTGCCGGTATAGGCAACAACGAAACCGGCGCCGGCGGAAATGCTGAGATCACGGACATGGATCATGAAATCACGCGGTCTGCCCTTGATCTTGTCATCATCCGACAGAGAAAGCGGGGTCTTGGCCATGCATACCGGCAGTTTGTCCCAGCCGAACTTCTTGAATGTCTCGATCTTTTCCTTTGCTTCATCGGTATATTCAACACCGGAAGCACCATAGATTTTAGTGGAGATCTTTTCGATCTTGGCTTCGATGGATTCTTCGACATCATAGATCGGATGATAGTGGTTTTCCTTTTCCACTGCCTTCTTGACCAGTTCGGACAGTTCGAGCATGCCTTCGCCGCCTCTTGCCCAGCCATCCGCAAGGGCAACCGGGTGGTTATTTTCATGGCACCATTCAAACAGGGTATCGACTTCCACATCCGCGTCGCTTGCGAATTTGTTAATGGCGACGACATACGGGACGCCGAAGGCCTTGATGGAATCAATGTGCTTGGCGAGGTTTTCAATTCCGGCAAGCAGGGCCTGCGGATCAGCCTTGTCGAGATCTTTCTGATCAACGCCGCCATGCATCTTCAGTGCCCTGACGGTGGCAACGATGACCACTGCCGAAGGGGTCAGGCCGGCAATCCGACACTTGATGTCGAGGAACTTTTCAGCACCAAGATCAGCACCGAAGCCTGCTTCGGTGACGACATAATCCGCCAGTTTCAGCGCTGTCTTTGTCGCGATGATGGAGTTGCAGCCATGGGCGATGTTGGCAAACGGGCCGCCGTGTACGAAAACCGGTGTATGTTCAAGAGTCTGTACGAGGTTCGGCTTGAGCGCTTCCTTCATGACAACCGCTGCCGCACCGTCGGCCTTGATATCCTTGACGGTAACCGGCTGGCCATCGTACGTATAGGCAACCACACATCTGGCAATCCGTTCTTCAAAATCCTTCAGATCCTTGGACAGGCACAGGATGGCCATGACTTCGGTAGCGACGGTAATGACGAAGTGGTCTTCTCTTTCCACGCCGTTGGTACGTTTTTTCTGGGCGATGGTAATATCACGCAGGGTTCTGTCGTTCATATCCAGGCATCTCTTCCATACGACCTTTTCCGGGTCGATGTTCAGAGGATTTCCCTGGTAAATGCTGTTGTCGAGGACAGCCGCGATCAGGTTGGTCGCGGTTGTGATGGCATGCATGTCACCGGTGAAATGGAGATTAATGGACTCCATCGGTACGACCTGGGCATAGCCGCCGCCGGTGGCACCGCCCTTTAAGCCGAAGATCGGTCCAAGGGACGGTTCACGCAGACATGCCATGACGTTATTTCCCATCTTTGCCAGGCCGTCCGCAAGACCGATGGTCGTTGTGGATTTGCCTTCACCGGCTTTGGTCGGGTTGATCGCTGTCACAAGGATCAGCTTTCCGTCTTTTCTGTCTTTGATTTCTTCGTTCAGGCCGCTGCTGACCTTCGCTTTGTCGTTTCCGTAAGGTTCCAGATATCTGCGGTCAATGCCGGCTTTTTCGGCAATTACATAAATGTCTTCCAGCGTTGCTGCCTGGGCAATTTTAAGATCCTGATTCATTTGTTCCTCCCTTATCTCATTTTCCTTCGATCTGATAATGCATGAGCTAGTGTCATCTCGTCCGCATAATCCAGCAGGCCGCCGGAAGGCAGGCCGTGGGCAATGCGGGTGACAAGCAGTTCAGGATACTGTTCTTTCAAAAGCCTGTCGAGATACATGGCGGTTGTTTCACCGTCCATCGTCGTGCTGGTGGCCAGGATGATTTCCTGGGCATCAGCCGCACGTTTCATTAAACTGTCCAGATTCAGGTCTTCCGGCATCACGCCTTTGGACGGTGAAATCAGGCCGTTCAGGACGTGGTAAACGCCGCTGAACTCGCCGGTTTTCTCCATGGCCGCGATATCCTTTGCTGACTGGACGACGAAGATGAGTCCGTGATTGCGTTTTTCATCGGCGCAGATCGGGCATTTTTCTGTATCTGACAGGTTGCCGCAGATGCTGCAGCGCTTCATCTTTGTCTTGATATTGATCAGTGAATCCGCGAATTCCCGCACAGCCTGTTCGTCCATGTCGCTGACGCTTAAGGCATAGCGTTCCGCTGTCTTTTCGCCCACTCCCGGCAAACGGCGGAAATTCGCAATCAGCTCCAGTAAAGAGTTCGGATACATCCGATCATAACCCCGGGATGTTCAGACCGCCCAGCATGGAGCCCATGGAGGCTTCCTTGTCTTTGGCAATCTTATCAGTGACATCATTCAGCGCCAGCAGAATCAGGTCCTGAACGATATCCTGATCCTCGGGATTGAGCAGTTCCTGGGAAATGCTGACTTCCAGAGTTTCATACGCGCCGCTCATCGTGATTTTCACGCCTTCGCTGCCGCCGGCTTCTCCGGTATATACTCTTTTTTCGAGATCATCTTTTTCTTTCTGCATATTGGCCGAAATCGCCTGGGCCTGTTCCATTAACTTTCCAAAATCCATGTTGTCCTCCTATATGACTTCCACATTCGCGGCGCCAAACAGCGCCAGTACTTTTTCTTCTGTTGTCGGTTCTTTGATTTCTTCCCGGTGCGGTTTTGTCACCTGGTATCCCGGGGGAAGATTTCCTGTGCCATGCAGGGTACGGAAGGCGTTGACCGCATCCGCATAGCTTTTTTTCGTCATGGCAAAGGGAACCTTGTCCACCTTCAGTGTATCCTTAATAAAGAAATACATCTCTTCGTTGTTTTTCGGCTCGTTGATCATGTTGGCAGCTGCCTGGGACGTGCAGACCAGCAAAACGCAGTCCTTGCCTGCCGCCGCAACGGCAGAACTGTTGATCATGGAAATGTATTTGCGGTTTTCCAGATAGAAGCTGTTCTTGATCTTCGCAAACGCCGTTTCCGTATCCTGCTTTTCCTGTTTCGTACATGTCACCAGCAAAGCAACAATCGTTTCCGTGGGCAAAGCGTTCTGTTCGCGGATTTCAACCTTTGGCTGTTCCGGTTCCTTTTTCACTTCCGGCTGCTCCGTTTTTGTTTTCGGCGCTTCCTGAACAACCACCGTCGGCTGGGTTTCAATCGTCAATGACAAGGCGATGACTTCAAAACACTCGGAAGCAGATATTGCCGTTTTGTAGCGGTCTTTGGTATCCACCAGCGTTTCGCACATCCGCATGAACCTTCCGGTATCTGCCATGGCGGTAAGGTCACCGGCCTGTTCCGTATTCAGTACTTTTAATAAAGAACCGGTATGCGTTGACAGGAAAATCACGCAGTCCTTGAGGATTTCAATCAGGCTGTCCGTAAACCTTGAAAGGTCAATCCCCTTTTCTTCATACGTCCGAATCCTTTTCAGCAAGGAAGCGATATCCTTATTCAATATATCTTTAATAAGACCTATCTTTTCCTCGGTTGTTGCCAGGCCATAGATCCTGTCAATTGCCTCTTCCGTTATATGGTCAGAAGTATAGGCAGCACACTGGTCCATGATGCTCAATGCATCACGCATGCCGCCATCCGCCAGCACGGCAATCATCTCAGCCGCGTTCTTTTCCATCTCGATCTTTTCTTTTGCCGCAATTTCAAGCAGATGGTCGCGGATCTGGTCGGTTCTGACCTTAGTAAAGTCAAATCTCTGGCAGCGGGAGATAATCGTCGGCAGAAGTTTCTGCGGATCGGTGGTTGCCAGGATGAAAATGACGTTTTCCGGCGGTTCTTCCAGTGTTTTCAATAAGGCAGATGAAGCCGCGGACGAAAGCTGGTGCACTTCGTCGATGATGTAGATCTTGTGTTCTCCCATCATCGGCGCAAGCCTTGCCCTGTCGATCAGGTCACGGATATCTTCAACGTGGGTTTCGTTGGCCGCATTGATTTCGACAATATCCGGATGCGTGCCTTCGGCAGCCGCAATGCAGTTGGCGCATTTGCCGCAAGGGGCAATGTCATGGTTCTCGCAGTTGACCGCCTTGGCCAGAAGCCTTGCCATACTTGTTTTCCCGGTGCCTCTGGGCCCGTTGAAAAGATAGGCATGCCCGACTTTGTTTTCCTTGACCGCATTGCGGATCGAACGGACGACATACTCCTGCCCGACCATTTCATCAAAGGTTGAAGATCTGTATTTTTGATAAAGTGCCGCTTTTGCCATGGCTTTCTCCTTAACGCGGTTATTATAGCAAAAATCCTGCAGAGAATACGCTCATCTTACAGTATCCCGTACACATTCAACGGGTTTTTCATTCTGTTTGAGCTTTCTGCAGGATCTTGTTCACTGGCTTTGAAACTGGGATTTGTCTTTTTTCGGTTTCTTGCGCTTTTCACGGAAGAATGAGGTCAGGATCTGTGCGCATTCGGGCTGAAGGATTCCTGATGTTACATTGGGATGATGGTTCAGATGCCGGATCTGCTTGATCTGGATCAGGGTATCTGTACATCCGCCTTTTGGATCTGTTGTCCCGTAATACAGGTTCCGGATCCGGTACAGGATGATAGCACCGGTGCACATCATGCACGGTTCCAGCGTGACATACAGGTCGCAGTCATCCAGGCACCAGTTGTTCAGTTTTTTGGCAGCTTTCTGAATGGCGATCATTTCCGCATGGGCATTCGCCTGCATTCGTTTTTCTTTCAGGTTGTGTCCTCTGGCAATGACCTTTCCATCACGGACAATCACGCAGCCAACCGGTACTTCATCAATCTTTCTGGCCTTTTCTGCTTCCTTGAGCGCCAGCCTCATAAAATCTTCGTGGGTCTTCATAACAATAAAACGGTACACGCAAGCAGAGGTGCCTATGGCTGCTATCTTCCGATCCTGACCAAGTTCAGTACATGCTTGCTGTACCGCAGTTATTATAGAGGATTCGTAAGGTCTTGGCAACCACTAATTCCAATCCGATTGTTTCACGTGAAACAATCAAAGGATGCCAGACGGCATCCTTTGTCTTTTTAGAACGACTTTCTCTTTGTCGGCGGAACGAGTTTTTCCTGACCGCCAAGGTAAGGACGAAGTGCAACGGGGATATTTACGCTGCCATCTTCGTTGAGGTTGTTCTCCAGGAACGAGATTAACATTCTGGGCGGAGCTACAACCGTGTTGTTCAGAGTATGCGCGAAGTAATTGCCGTTTTCGCCCTTGATCCGGATGCCAAGCCTTCTTGCCTGGGCATCACTGAGGTTCGAACAGGAACCAACTTCGAAATACTTCTTCTGACGCGGCGACCAAGCCTCGACGTCACAGCTCTTGACCTTCAGGTCAGCCAGGTCACCCGAGCAGCATTCCAGTGTACGAACAGGAATGTCGAGCGTGCGGAAGAAGTCGACGGTGTTCTGCCAGAGCCGGTCATACCACATCGGGGAATCTTCCGGCTTGCATACGACAACCATTTCCTGCTTTTCAAACTGATGAACTCTGTACAGGCCTCTTTCCTCCATGCCGTGGGCACCGACTTCCTTACGGAAGCAGGGACTGTAGGATGTCAGTGTGTAAGGCAGGTCTTCTTCCTTCAGAATCTGGCCCATGAAGCGGCCAATCATCGAATGTTCGGAAGTACCGATCAGATACAGATCTTCACCTTCAATCTTATACATCATATCCTGCATTTCCTTGAAGGACATGACGCCGTTGACAACATCGCCATGGATCATAAACGGCGGGATGAAGTATTCAAAGCCTTTGCCGATCATGAAGTCTCTTGCATAGGCAAGAATCGAAGAATGCAGACGGGCAACATCACCCTTCAGGTAATAGAAACCATTACCCGATACTCTTCTCGAGCTGTCGAGGTCGATACCGGCGAGATTCTCGATGATATCTGTGTGATACGGAATCTCATAGTCCGGAACAAACGGATCACCGAAACGTTCTACTTCAACATTCTCGGAATCATCCTTGCCGATGGGGACTGACGGATCAATGATGTTCGGAATGACCATCATCCTGTTTTTGATCTCTTCTTCAAGCTTGGCTTCTTTGGCTTCCAGATCCAGCAGTTCCTGTGCAATTTCACCTACACGCTTCTTGACAGCTTCTGCTTCTTCTTTCTTACCCTGTCTCATCAGGCCGCCGATTTCCTTGGACAGTCTGTTTCTGTCAGCTCTCAGGTCGTCGCCATGTCTCTTAGCTGCACGGTACTCAGAATCCATCTCACGGACTTCATCAACGAGTACGAGCTTTTCATCCTGGAACTTCTTACGGATGTTTTCTTTGACAATCTCAGGATTGTCTCTCACTAATTTGATGTCTATCATGTTCCCTCCTAAAAATAAAACATCGTCCTCTACAAAGGGACGATGTGAACTCGCGGTGCCACCCTTCTTGCAAGATTGTTTCACGTGAAACAATTCAAGCCACTTCATTGCTGGATAACGGCCAGTGCCGGAAAGGATTGGTTTCACTCAGGGGCGGATTCATGAAGTGCTATGTCCGGTTCACATCAGCCACCGGCTTTCTGTTCATAACAACAGGATTACTATTCCCCTTCTTCGTGTTGCCTAAAATTATTTCACTGTATGAAGTGTTTGTCAAATCGAAAATAAATCGCTCAGTTTATCACAAATCACATAAAGCTAAAGCGAATAACGAAATCTGTACTGGTTGGACATTGGCTTCAAAATGTGTGGTATCCTGCCTATCTTTTTTAAATCTAATTTATAACTAATTTTGAGATAAGTAGCAGCTGCTTTACCATACTTCCTTTTATTCCTCAAGCACAGGTTCAGATGCTTCATCCTGAG
>JAFWCP010000531.1 GCA_017536845.1 Solobacterium sp.
GCAGGCCGATCGGGTCAATCGGCCAGCCCCAATCCGAAGCTTCCAGATACGGGTTTTTCAGCTTGCGGACAAAGCTGCCAAGCTTCTCCTGCCTTTCCGGATCACCGGATGCCACCCATGTCATGTAATAGGAGATGGCGACAAAGTCGATCTTTGCATCCTTCAGATCCCTGAGGTCTTCTTCCGTGATGGTCAGGTCAATCTCATTTTCATCAAAGAAGGCTTTCATAACCGAGGAGTATTTCCCGCGCACTGCCACATCCAGGAAGCTGAAGTTGAACTGGTCGTCCTTCATGGCCCGCAGTTCATCTTCCGGACGGCATGTCTGGGCATAGATTTCCTGCCGGTTGATCATCAGACCGATTCTGCAGTCAGGGGCAGTGTCATGGCAGTATTTCACAATTCTGGCGGAAGCGACAAACTGATGATGGAGGGCCTGCCAGATGCAGGAAAGCTCGTTCTGCTTTTTCGTACGCTCCGTAAACAGGCCGCCGCCGATCAATGGAGAATGGGCAGTCATGTTGATCTCATTGAAGGTGATCCAGTATTTCACATCGTTTTTGTATTCGTCGATCAGGAATTCTGCATAGCGGCAGAAAAGATCAATGAGTTCCCTTCCTTCCCAGCCGTTGTACCGGATTGTCAGGCTGACCGGGATCTCATAGTGGACCATGGTGACAAGAGGTTCAATACTGTATCTGTGCAGTTCATCAAAGACAGCATGGTAGAACGCAATACCTTCCGGGTTGGGTGAAGCTTCTTCGCCGGTCGGGAAAAGGCGCGGCCAGGAAACGGACATCCGGAAAGTCTTGAATCCCATTTCCGCAAACAGTGCGATATCTTCTTCATAACGATGATAGAAATCCGTTCCCCGGCGGTAGGGCAGGTTGAACTGCTGCGGGTGTTCCCTGACATACTGATACTGCTCATAAGAGACGGCAAAGCCCGATGACCTGTCAGGGCGCTTTGCCTTCGGGATGCAGGCAATGAAGTCCATGTGTCCTTCACCATCCCCGCCAAGGCCAAAGCCTCCTTCATACTGCGGCGCGGATGTGGCGCCTCCCCATAAAAATCCTTCCTGAAAATGCATGGTGCTGTCTTCCTTTCTGATTGTGGCTACATGATAGCGCATGGGTGAAGAAAAGGCCATATGCATTGGAAACCTGTTCTTAATGGGATCGGACGATACACAAAGAACAGAAGATTCCGTTTTTCATATTGTCCGCGAAAAATGGTATATAATACACATTTTAGAATACGAAACAATGCTCTTAATCAAAGAAAGGGGACAGTCTATGAACAATGCAATTATCTTAAGCAGGGGAACCGGTTTTCTCGGCACCCAGACTGCCGCGGGACTCGTGAATCATCCGGAACGGAAGGTGTATGTGCTGGTGCGGGCAGAAGGGGATGAAGCCGGGCTTCATCGGCTGAAGGCTGCGTGGTATCCGTTCCGGGATCTGTATGAGAAGATCGGCAGTCAGTTCATTCCTGTACCGGCGGATCTGACCGAAGAAAACCTTGGCATGGATCCTGAAATGCATGAAACCTTGAAGCAGGAAGCCTCAATGATCATCCATACTGCCGCCCAAACCGGCCTGAATTCAGGTCTTTTCGTCGTGGTTCTCACACAAGGAGGCCGGCAGCTCTAGTTACATACTTCTTTTCGGCTGGATCCGCTGCCGCGGGATTTTATCCGAGCAGTTGTATACTTCCGGGGCTTCCGGTTCAACCTTTCGCCGGCCCTTCTGTACGGCGCATGATATCTGGAATGATCTCCGATGCAAAAGCACAGTGAAAAAGTCGTGTTAAAATGCTGTTCCATAAGGGAACGAAAAACAAAATACAGATACTTATCTGCAGGCTGATTGCATTCAGAAAAACCGTAATGGCTGATATATCAACAGACGGCAGTCTTTTCCACATTTTCGGTTTGCTTTGTTCTATCCGGAATCTGCGACGATTTCCCATCCGTCATGCATATTCCGCAATCACAGATGGTCAGAGCGTTTTTTCACTATATGAAATACAGTTTCTGCTCTATAATACTGCATATCTGCCGGATTTCCTTTGAGACCGGAAAACTGCTGCGGTTTTCAATCCGGAAGATACTTTGACAGAAAAGCAGCATTCTTGTAAGTGGCTGTCTGCATACTGTCTGGAAATGAGGTCAACCATGATCATTGACGGTCACGCACATACGTATCCGGATCACTACGCCCATAAAATTGTTCATTCTTTTCTGGACCTGCACCATATGGAACATACGGTTTCCGTCGTAGCCGGTACAGTCAGCGACCTGCGTGAGAAAATGCGGAAACACGGCATCAGCCATACGGTTCTTGCCAACTTTGCGCCGCTGTAAAGCCTGCGCAGCACCAATGCCTGGACACTGTCCATGGCGCAGGAATTCCCGGACCTGATCCCGCTGATTTCCGTATATCCCGGAATGCCTGTCGATGAAGTCAGGGCGTATACCGGCAACGGGCAAAGGGCATCAAGATGCATACCGGCATCCAGGGCTTTGAACCGGATGATCCCGGCCTGGAAGAAATCTATGCCTTCTGCAATATGCACGGAATCCCGGTCACTTTCCACTGCGGCGAGACATCCCGGGTACATCTGAATGAATATGCGGAAATGTCCCATATCCTGCCGGTTGTGAAAAGGTACGGGCAGATCCCTTTTGTATTAACCCATCTTGCGGCCGGAGAACCGGATACCGTGATCAGGATTGCTGAGGAATGCCCCAACGCGATGTTTGATACTTCAATCACCCTGACTGGCGAACATCGCATTCACAGGATTCATTCCGACTTCTGGGAACAGGACGATCGGACGGCCGCCCTGATCCGGAAACTCGGTGCCGGCCGCTTTGCCTTTGGTTCTGATTATCCTTTCGGCAATCCGGCCAGCGACATTCAGAGAATCCGGAACATTGAACTTACGAAAGCGGAAAAAGAGATGATCCTTGGCCTGAATATATACCGGCTGTATTTTGAAAATGAATATCTGAACCATGCGGAAAGCCTTTGATGCTTTCTGCTTTTTCAGTGTTTATGAAACGTTCACTGAGAAATGACAGCAGGGAAGGGAAACAGGGATACAGGTTTCGAAATTATTCAAATATCAAATAGATCACTATTTTGTATTGGTATTTCAAATTATCAGGTTCATTCCGTATACTGTTCCCGTAAGGAAGGTACAGATATGAAAAACAACCTTGTTCTGAAACTCGCGATTCTCTCCTGCTGCTTCGTAACGGCTTCGGTCAATGCCATTGCCGGCAACATTCCCGTGATGGCTGCTGACATGGGCGATATCCCGCTGTATCTGATAGAACTTGTCACAACGGTTCCGTCTCTGTTTTCCATGCTGGCGGTGCTGTGCTCCTCAAAGATTGCTTCTGCCATCGGCTACAAACGCATCGTGCTGTTCGGCGCCCTGCTGGCAGGTGTCTTTGGAACGGTGCCGGTCATGCTTGAGAATATCTGGCTGATCCTGCTTGCCAGAGGCGTGTTCGGTTTTGGCTGCGGCCTGATCACCTCAGCAATGCTGATACTGATCATCTTCTTCTTTGAAGGCGGTGAGCGATCTTCCATGATCGGCCTGCAGGGCAGTGCCGGCGGCCTGGCCTCACTGCTGACGGCATTTATCGCCGGCAGGCTGCTGGCCATCAGCTGGCATGCGTCGTTCCTTGTCTACCTGTTCGGTTTCCTGGTATTTGCGGCAGTGCTGTTCTTCATCCCGCATGTCGGTTCGGTTCGTACCAGCCGTTCCACATCAGATGATACCCACACGGCAGGGGAATGGATAGGACTGTTCAGCCTTGGCTTTCTGACCTTTGTCTCCGTTACCCTGGCGACCGTATTTGTCGTCAAGTGCTCCAGCCTTGCTGCCATCAAGGAGATCGGCGGTTATTCCATCGGTTCCACGCTGGTCATGGCGATTTCTGCCGGTTCTCTGCTTGCCGGGTTCAACTATGGGAAAATGAAGGGCATCCTGAAGCGCTTCAGCCTGCCGGTCTTCTACCTGATCTGCGCTGCCGGGTTTGTTCTGGCATATGTGTCTGGCGGTCTGGTCATGATGCTTATTGCCGCATTCCTGCTTGGCTTTGGATATCTGGCATTTGTGCCGTTTCTGCAGGAACGGGTCTCCACGCAGTATGCTTCGTTTGCGGCAACCGGGACAACTGTCATCCTTGTCTTCCAGGGACTTGGCGCTTTCATCGCCCCGTATGCCGGTA
>JAFWCP010000532.1 GCA_017536845.1 Solobacterium sp.
CCAAGACTGCAGAGACACCGCGGTCTTTTTCAATGCGCCGACTGACAGCTTCCCGGAAGATCTGCACATAAAAGATCGGCATAAAACTCCTCCTCTTTGTCTGCGGACAGCCAGTCATGATTTACGAACGCCGCTGTATCGAATATACTGTCATTGTATTCGTCCTCACGATACCGAGGAAAATCAGAACAGGAGGCTTTATGAAACGGTACGCGGCATTGTTAAGAGGCATCAACATCAGCGGGAAGAACCAGATTGCCATGGTAGATCTGAGAACCGCTTTCGCATCACTTGGCCTGGCAGATGTGCGCACCTATCTCAACAGCGGGAATGTCATCTTTTCCGATGAGGAAGAGGATGCAAGTGTCATGGCGGCAAGAATCCAGGCTATGATCAAGGAACGCTTCGGCTTGGAAATCCCGGTCTTTGTAATCGGCATACAGGAACTCGCAGACCTGCTGGCTAAGGCACCGGCATGGTGGGGAACAGAAGACAAGGCAGTCTATGACAACCTGATCTTCATGCTTGAGGGCAACTCTGCCGCTGACCTGGCGGAAAAGATCGGAGCGCCAAGCCCGGATCTTGAAAGAACCATGATCATTGACAATGCGGTATTCTGGTCGTTTGACCGGCAGAAATATGCCAGGGCAAACTGGTGGAAGAAGACCGCGGCCGCCGGTATCGGGGAAATGATTACGATCCGCACTGCCGGTACAGTGCGGAAGATCGTCCGGATGTGATGATCTGAATCATCTGTAAGAACATGCATGAATCAGGAGGAAATTGATGCGTAAAATACTGTTTATTGATGTGGATGGGACATTGTGTTCCCCGGTGTACAACAGGCCGCCTGCTTCCGCGGTCAGCGCGATCCGTAAAGCACGGGAAAACAGCCATCTGGTGTACATCTGCACCGGCCGCTCCAAGGCGGAGGTGTACGAAGATATCTGGGCCATCGGCCTGGATGGAATGATCGGCGGCAATGGATGCTATGTCGAAGACCATGGAAAGACGATCCTGCACCGGAAGCTTACCGCGGAAGAATGCCGTGATGTCGTTGACTGGTGCCGGGAAAGGAATCTGGAATTCTATCTTGAATGCAACAGCGGCCTGTATCCTTCCGAAAAGTATAAGGAAAAGGCCTTTGCGGCCTATCGGAAGAAATTCGGAAAGGATCCGGAATACGGCGAATTCTTTGCCCGCATGATTTACGGTGCTTCGCCATACCGGGATGATGTGAACAAGATCAGCTTCCGGCTTTGCAGCTGGGAAGACTACCTTGCCGCAAAGGAACGGTTTCCTTTGCTGCATGTCGGCTGCTGGGGCGGGGATGCACCCAACTGTTCCCATGGCGATGTATCACCGGAAGGTGTAAACAAGGCGGATGCGATCCGCTTCCTGCTGGACTGTCTTGGCGCGAAAAAAGAAGATACCATCGCGTTTGGCGATGAAGCGGTTGATGTGCCGATGTTTGAACTGTGCGGGTATTCGGTTGCCATGGGAAGCGGCAGTCAAAGCGCGAAGCAGGCGGCAGACTATATCACAACCGGAACCGATGATGACGGTCTCTGGAATGCCTTTGAACACCTTGGCCTTCTCGAAGCGGTATAGAAATTACCGCTTTTTTACTTCAGGAAAGCGGTCAGGAAGGTTTCGAATTTCGGCGTCCACCAGCAAAGGTAGCCGGCCCTGGTGGGATGGATCCCGTCAGCCATATATAATGCGTAATCTTCCGGAGATACGGCAAGCATGTCCGGATCATTCCAGAGATCAATCACGCCGATTTCCCATTTCTTCTGGATTTCCCTGAGCAGATCGACCATCTGCTGGTACTGAGGGCTGTCATACCTTGTGCCGGTATAGAAGATGATGGGGCAGTGCCAAGTCATGCCGGCAAAGGCAATGATGAATTCCATGGCCCCGGCGATCGTTGAACAGTCAAAAGCGCTGATCTTCTGGCTTGCCGATACGGCTCCCATCTTCTTGCCCTGGGTTGCGTCATTGGTGGAAAGCTGGCAGATCAAGGCATCCGCCTTCCATTCTCTGGGAATGGTGAGGATCCGTTCCACATAGGAAGAGCCGTCCTGTTCCGTATTGACCAGGGTTGTGCCGGATACGGCTTCCTTATAGGGGATGACGCCGTCCATTGCCGCAAGACATTCCACGAAGGACTGCTCAAGGGACATGGCGCCGAAGGTGACGCTGCTGCCAAGGAAGATGATGTGCCTGCCGCAAAGGACAGGGTTGTCTTTCTTCATTTTATCTGTGACCAGATATCTGTCATCGTTGCCGGGCAGCAGTTCAATGCTGCGCATGAATGCGGCGATTTCTTCAGGGGTGTAATTCATGACCGTTTCCTCTTTCTGCTGATTACAATTCTATTCATTTTATGCCGCTGTGTATATGGGAAAGAGAGGGTTCGGCATGATCCGGTGAAGGTGTGATCGCAAGGAACGGTTTTCTTTCTGCTGTAACCATATTCTGCTAAGATTACGGGAAGGAGGTTTTTGAACCATGATGTATGATCCTCTTGATCAGCCTTATGCATCCAACCGTTACTGCATCACAGCAGCCAACGGGATGGTCGCAACCGGGAATGCGCTGGCCTCGGCGGCCGGCCTTGAAGTCATGCGCAAAGGCGGCAATGCCGTTGATGCCGCCGTGGCGACAGCAGCTGCCCTGACCGTTGTGGAACCGACTGCCAACGGTCTTGGTTCAGATGCCTTTGCCCTGGTATGGGTTAAGGACAGGCTGTACGGCCTGAATGCATCCGGCCCCTCACCACGCCATATTTCACTGGCGGAAGTCAAGGCAAAAACAGCTGACGGCAGAATGCCGCAGTATGGCTGGGTGCCGGTTACGGTTCCCGGTGCGGTCAGTGCCTGGCCAACCCTGCTCAGACGGTTTGGCCGACTGTCCCTGAAAGAAGTGCTGGCACCGGCAATTGCCTATGCGGAACACGGATTTCCCCTTGGCCCGGTCACAGCCGCTGACTGGCAGCGCTCAGCCCGTATCTTCCATAAGCGGTTTGACGGCTGGCCGGAATACAGGCACTGGTTTGATACCTTTACGAAAGCGGGGGAGCCTTATGGGTTTGGTGAAATCGTCTGTCTGAAGGACCACGCGAAAACCCTGCGCCTGATTGCGGAAACGGATGCCGAGGCGTTTTACCGCGGTGAGATTGCCGAACAGTTTGTCAGACAGTCGGAGAAGGACGGCGGATATTTCTGTTTGGAAGATCTGGCGTCATACCGGCCGGAAGGGTTTTATCCGTACGCATCATCTTCAGCACTTTCTGATGCTTCGGTATGCTTTTGCATGTATCGAGGCCGGATGGTAAACTACATAAGGCAAAGGAGAGAGTTATGAAGGTTCTGATGGATTTATACATATCCTGGTTCAAAATGGGACTGTTCACATTCGGCGGCGGCTATGCGATGCTGCCGATGATACAGAAAGAAGTGATCGAAAAGCATCATTGGGCTTCCGAAGACGAAATCATGGATTATTATGCGATCGGCCAGGTCACGCCGGGCATTATCGCCGTCAATACCGCGACATTCGTCGGTTATAAAATCAAGGGAGTCATCGGCGGGATCGTTGCGACGCTGGGCGTCATATCGCCCTCGCTTATCATCATTTCGCTGATCGCCGGACTGATCTCCAATTTCTCGGAACTGGCAGCTGTACAGCATGCCCTGAAGGGAATCCAGGTGGCTGTCTGTGTTCTGATGTTCACCGCGATCAAGGGACTGTACAAAAAGGGCGTCAAGGGAACGTTTCCCTTCCTCATCTTTGTTTCGGCCTTCCTTCTTTCTTACTTTACGAGCATTTCGACC
>JAFWCP010000533.1 GCA_017536845.1 Solobacterium sp.
CATGGCCGAATCAATCAGCCATGCTTCCGGGATGCCGGCCTTCTGGGCGATGGCAGCCAGCTGGCGGGAGTTGTTCGAACGCCGGTCGCCGACGACGATCAGCACATCGGTGTCCTTCAGATGCATGACCGCTTCCTGACGGATGCGGGTAGCATTGCAGATTTCATCCAGCAGCCGGGCATCAGGGTATTTCTCCTTGAGCCGGGCCACGATTTCCGCAAGGTCATGCAGGCTGAGCGTTGTCTGGCAGGTGATCAGAACGTCATGAAGATCCGGCAGGCTGTCAATATCGGAAAGGCTGCTGACAAGCCATATATTGTCCTTCAGGCCGGTGGTTCCTTCCGCTTCCGGATGGTTCTTCTTGCCGATGTAGACCACGTCGCCGGGATGGTTCCTGACCGCCTCATGGGTTTTTTCGACATCCTTGCAGGTGGCGTCGACAACGATCAGCCCCTTGTCCTTTGCCTTCTGTTTGACAGCGTCACAGACGCCATGGGCGGTAAAGATGACGACCCCTTCGTCAATTTCATCCAGCAGTTCCAGACGGGTCCGGGCCGGGTCTTCGACAAAGCGGATGCCGAGCTTGCGGCACTCTTCGACGACAAAGGCATTATGTACAATCATCCCCAGCATGGTGACCGGGGTATCGGGATATTCTTTCACCGTATTGACGGCTGTCTGGATGGCACGGACCACGCCCTGGCAATAACCGCGGGGAATCACGCTGATCAATTCCATTTTGACCTCCTTTCTGCTAAAATCAAGCAGTACAGAGTAATTATAAGGTGAAGTATGAAGAAATTTGAAGATTTTAACTTAAATCCCGCAGCCTTGCGGTTTATACAGCTGAACGGGTTCAGCGATCCCACCCCGATCCAGGAAGAAGTCATCCCGGCGGTATTGAAAGGAAAGGATGTCATCGGCCTTTCTGCCACCGGTTCCGGCAAAAGCCATGCATTCCTGATCCCGCTGATGGCAAAACTTGATTTCGATTCAGAAGATGTCCAGGCCGTGATTGCCGCACCTACAAGAGAACTGGCCTATCAGATTTACGAGATGGCAAAGCTGATGAAGGAAGCAGATGACAGGATCCGCATCCGCCTGTATATCGGCGGCCAGGACCGTGACAAGGATGTCGAACAGCTGCAGACATCCCAGCCCCACATCGTCATCGGCACACCCGGCCGCATCAAGGACCTGTTCCTGGAAGCTTCGGCGCTGCGCTGTGACAAGGCGAAGATCATGGTCGTTGATGAAGCGGACATGATTCTTGAATACGGCTTCCTGGACGAAGTCGATGCCGTAGCCGGCCGCATGGGCGAAGACCTGCAGATGCTGGCGTTCTCCGCCACCATGCCGGACCAGCTGCGTCCCTTTGTCAGAAAATACATGCACAACCCGATCACCTTTGAAATCGGTGAACGGGTGCGCTTCAACCCCGATATCCGCCATATCCTTGTGCCTTGTTATCACCACAGCTATGGCGAGACCATCCTCTCCATCCTGCCCGGTTTCCAGCCCTATGTCTGCCTGATCTTTGCCAATACGAGAAAAGAAGCGTCAGCCATAGCCGAAGAGTTACGCGCAGCCGGTGTTTCCGTCACCGAACTGCATGGCGACCTGACCTCCCGCAAGCGGAAGCAGGCAATGAAGGAAATCTCCGAGGCAAGACATACTTATGTATGTGCAACCGACCTGGCTGCCCGCGGCATTGACATCGGCGAAATCTCGCATGTCATCTCCTGCGGCTTCCCGGATGATCTGGAATACTACGTGCACAGGGCCGGTCGTACCGGCAGGGCCGGGTCCAAGGGAACCTGCTATGCCCTCTACCACGAAGAAGATGATGCTTCCATCCGCTCCCTGATGAAGCGTGGCATCCGCTTTGAGCACATGCGCTACAAGGCCGAAGGCTGGGCCCAGCTGCACCCGTATGGACAGAAGCGCCAGCATAAGGATGATGAACTGAAAAAGAAGATCTCCCAGATGATGACCCGCAAGAACCAGCAGGTCAAGCCGGGCTATAAGAAGAAGAGAAATGAGGAAATCCAGCGTCTGCACCGCAAGAAGAGGCAGGAGATGATCCGCGCCAAAATCCGCGAGGAAAAGAAAGCCATGTACAAGGAGCGGGCGAAGAAGGACAAGGAGAACGGTTTATGATCCTTGGCTCGCATGTACAGATGAAGGCGCCTGACTTCCTGCTTGGTTCGGTGAAAGAAGCCCTGTCCTATGAAGCGGACACACTGACGCTGTATACCGGGGCACCGCAGAATACAGCCCGCCGTCCCGTCAGCGACCTGAAGCCGCAGGAAGCCAGGAATCTGATGAAGGAAAGCGGCCTGGACATGGACAGGATGATCGTCCATGCACCGTATATCATCAACCCGGCCAATTCCGTCAAGCCTTCCGTCAGCGAACTGG
>JAFWCP010000534.1 GCA_017536845.1 Solobacterium sp.
AATACGGCAATGGCAAAAGGCTTCATGGCAGGATTCTTCGGAATCAGGGTATAACTGTCGTCTTTACAGTCAAGGTAAAGAAGATGGTCTTTCCTGCATAATACTTCACAGCTCTGATCCAGCTTGCCGCAGTTGACGCCGACATACTTGTTTTCTGCCGCTTTTGCCATCATGATCATATCCCAGGGCTCAAGCTGGATGCCGTTAGCATCCGCCAGAGCTGTCATGAAGGCAATGATGACTGCTGCAGAGGAGGATAATCCGCCGATCGGCAGTGTGCCTTCAATCACACCGGAAATGCCATACTGAAGCTTATACTTTTCACCCAGCATTTTTGCTGCACCACGGCAGTGGTCAGCCCAGTCTCCGACTTTCTGTTCTTCTATCGAAGAAACATGAAACTGTGCCCGTTTGGGGAAGTTTAACGACTGCAGTTCCACTACACCATTCATCTTCATGGAATAGGCAATGGATATGCCTTTGTCAATGGCAAGACCATTGATCTTGCCGAACTGATGATCTATATGAGCACCTAATGGGCTGATTCTGTACGGGCAGAACGCGATGGATTCCGGTTCTTTGCCATAAATCTCGATATACTTTTCTTCACACCTCATCTGTATTACTCTCCTTTTTGCCTTCCGATGGCAGCTTTCTTCAGCAACTTCCAAATACTATCAAAAGATACCTTTCCCGGGCAAGGTATTCCTATGCATGATTCATGTCTGTTTCAAACATCATGAATAAACTGCCAACAGAAAAGAAGAGAACCATTATTGATCCTCTTCCTTGTAATTACATCAGTTCAACTGTCGCAATTCTCGGTTCAAAGCAGCAGGTCGGACGTACGCAGACAATCCTGACGCCAGAAGCTCTCTGGGGGCCAACCTTCATGAAGGTTGCCAGAACACTGGTATCACCATGTAAACCCAAAGGGCCGATATTGGCTTCGTTTACCCTTCTGGTGATCTCCTGTTCCATATCACTCTGTACATCATACTTCCCATCCGCCTGTGCCTGTAACATCATTGCCGTTGCTTCAAAGTGGGAACGGCCTACCCCTACAGCCAATGTGCAGGGACTGCAGCCTAACTGTGATACGCCTTCAACTGCCCATTTGACAATTTCATCCAGGACAACCTGGGTATTGTGCTTATGGAAGACACGGTATGTCTTTCCTCTGATGGCAGGACCCCCGCCGAACATCATGATATGAAGTCTTACGACATTGTCTTCACACCGTCTCAGCAGGATAGGTGCAGGCTTGACGCCGGCACTGTCGGGGTCAAGGCCGCCGGACTGGTCAATCCGGTGACTGTCATCCCCCATAATGCCCATGGGTCTGCCGGGGAGTTTTCTTAATCCTTCTGCTACACCTTCTCTGATGGCATCCAGCATTTTTCCTGTTACCGCACAGTCTTCCCCTACTTCAAGAACAAGATGAGGAATGCCTGTATCATCACACAGCGGGCTGTGGTTTGTCTGCGCTGCTTCGGCATTTTCAAGGATGGTTTCCATCACCCATTTTGCTTTGGGATTTGTTTCTTTTGCAATAGCTCTTTTGTAGGCTTCTTTCTTATCTTCACGGAAGGTGGAACCTGCATCTACCAATGTATCTCTTACCAAAGATACGATTTCTTCATAAGACTTACTGCTCATAAATACTCCTTCCGTGTGCTGCCCCGATAATAGCAGGATACTTGTCAACCTTGATTAAGTGCAATGCTTCCATGCCGAGTTCCGGAAAGGCAACTACTTTCTCCTCGCTTGTTTTCGCCCCTAATAAGGCCGTTACAGGGGGAATGACGGCATAGACAGAGTTATACCTGTCCAATGCTTCAATCGTCTCCTGATGCAGTGCTCCCTTGCCTAAATGCAGCTTGATACCGGCTTTGGATAACGGTTCAATACTGCTTTCAATTTCCAACTTGTTGCTGGATGTCGGGCCGACACCGGCCGGGCTGACAGCAGTGTGAAAGATCACCTGGCCCTGAAGATCAACGCCAAGATCTTTTACCGTGCCGTCTTCTATCATCTTAAGAACCTTAGGCAGGACGGCATCACGGCCGCAGAGGATATACCCGGAAATGGTAATCGTATCCCCTACCTGCAGTTTTGCAATGGTTTCTTCTGAAATCGGTGTTGTAATATCCATATTCTTTCTCCATACAGCAGACATCTCCCTGCATGAATCATGCAGGGAGAATCAATGTCTGAATCTTTTAGTCGTTTACTGCGAACAGCTTGACATGGCCGCTCTCATCTCTGATGACGCCATATGCACGTGCTCTGTTATAGACTTTCCTTGCCCAGTTGGTATGGGGCTTGATTTCGTTCATCTTGTTGCCGCCGGAGCCTTTGACAACACCGCCGCCTGTGCCAAGGATCTGGCAGGCATCATCATACTCTTCTTTAGTTAAAGCCATCATGGCATTGACGAACTTGACATGGGTAGGATGGATGACAGTTCTGCCGACAAAGCCATTTGCCTTATCCAGGATGACTTCTCTTAACAGACCGTCAACTTCGTTGTTCACGATGGGTTCATGTCTTGTCAGGTAGTCCTGCATGCCATAGTGCGGCAGTTCTTCAAACATGAGTTCCTTCGGAGCACGGAAGTATTCCCATACCGGTCCGGAGACAACATAGTCATTGTCACGGCTGAACATGTTCATGATATCACACAGGCACTCACGGACTGTCATGATGTCATAGACAGAATAGCCTACGCCTCTGCGGACACCGAAGACAGATGAGAAGTCAGTTGCACCGACACGTACCTGCAGAACAAGATCCTTGTACTTATCCAGAATTCTCTTGATGCCGGTCAGTTCATACATTCTGCTTTCCTTATAGGCAACTTCTTTATCTTCAATGATCGGCATGCCGTAGATGATCTCACCGAACTTTTCATTCAGGTCACGCAGATAGGCATAATATTCATAGCCGTTTTCAGCATTGAACTTCGGGAAGTTGATGCCGCAAAGGCTCTTGACCTGGTGCTTTGTTAAGCCTGCACCAAAGTGCTTGAACTGTTCCAGGTTGCGGATACGGACAAAGATCAGGGGAACCTTGTCTTCATCCAGTGTTCCGTCTTCGACTGCACTTGTTACTGTATCCAGCAGCTTGTGGATATTCTCTTCTGCTTCCAGAACCTTTTCTTCCGGGCATGCATCTTCACAGCACAGCACCATGCTTGTAAGGCCAGGCATGGCATTGGAAAGAATCTTGGGTGCAAAATCTTTAAAACCAGGCATGTACATGGTAGCGCCAAGGCAGTACTGCAGCAGTTCTCTTTCGGTATATTTATTAAAGTGTTCCGGTTCAACGATGAACTTGAACTCGGGGTTATACATATGATGTCTCATTTACTCTTTCCTCCCTTTCTTCAGTTAAATCAGACTTCCTCTGGGTGACCAGACAGCTTCCGGATAATACTCATCAATCATCCGTTTGACTAATGAACACTGCTTGGCTCTCTTGCGGGCATCATCTTCGGTAGAATCCCAGCTGTGGGTTGCCGCAACAGAACCGCCTGTCTTGAGATAAATCGGGGCAGCGATTCTGATCATTTCCGGTACTTCATAATGACGGATAAAGCCGCCGGTGGATTTCGGGTTCTCGGTATGAATATCAATCGGGCAGTCAATGGCCTGTCTCATGGCTGCAAGCATTTGCAGCTGGATGTCTCTGACCGGGTTGATGGAATCCGCGCCGATTTCTTCTAAGAGCTTGGCTGAGCAGGGGTTGCCATGGCCGGCATGGGCAGATACCTTGAAATGGCAGTCAGCAGGAATTTCGCCTGCTTCCCTCATCTTGTTTAATGCCCATAAGCAGCCTTCATCATAGACCAGGAAGCCTCTGGCGCCTAATCTTGCCGCTCTTTTAACATCTTCAATGGCTCTGACAATCTGTTCCTGGCCTCTTAAGCGATAGCCCATGCGGACACCCTCTTCGGTATGTACGGAAGCGGATGTATCGGTTGTGGCTCTCGGTCCGATGGCAAGAATCAGGTCAGTCTGATAGTCATGTGCCAGGCCCACCATCTTGGCAATCTCTTCATCTGTCAGTCTCATGATGCCCTGTGTCTGGGTTACCCTGTGCAGGTAGAGGCCATAGCCATCAATTGCTTCCAGCAAAGCCTTCATGACTTTGGGTCCCTGAATACCGGGAACTTCAAAGCGGTACTGTCCACCGTCCTTGAATCTCTTTTCGGATGTCGGCAGGTCGTATGCGTCACCGCCCGGCAGTCCGATTGACTTTAAGAATTCTCTTGTTTTATCCATGCTGTTCATGTCTGTTTTTTCCTTTCTGTTATTTATTCAGGTCTTCGATCAGACCATCAATTGCAGCTCTGTGGTCAAAGATAATCGGCGGAAGCTTTCTGCTTAAGCCTTTGTGGATCCTGACATCGATGAAGGATGCCTTGCCGCAGTTCTTCAGTTCTTCAATGGCATTGATCAGTTCCACCTTGTTTGTGACCGGTTTATGGATGGTGGCATAGCCGCAGGCATCGGCAATCTTTGTAAAGTCTACTTTATGGCCTGCTGAAGGCTGACCGCCAACCGATTCGTGAGCACCGTTGTTCAGTACCACGTGCATGAAATTCGGCACGTAGAGTTTGGATACCATGGTCATGGCACCCATATGCATCATGCAGGCTGAATCACCGTCCAGGGCAACAACCTTTCTTTCCGGCTTTGCCAAGGCAATTCCCAAGGCAACGGAAGA
Organism: Solobacterium sp.; assembly: GCA_017536845.1. Next base: position 4,732 of record JAFWCP010000534.1, read on the forward strand.
GGCATGGCCCATGGATCCTACATTCAGGAAGTCATGGTCTTTTGTCTCTCCTCTTCTTTCTCTCAGGAAGAAGAGTTCTCTTGTTGCCCTGCCGGTCGTGGCACTGTAGATGGTATCTTCCGGCATATTGTCAAGTATTACCTCAATGGCTTCTTCTCTGCTCATGGGATAGGTATCATCGACATTGTTTGCCTTTTCGCTTGCGGCCATGACGCCTTTGGGAGCGATTAAGGCATAGGGCTGTCTTGTTTTCCTGCAGTAGTCAACTGCTTCTTTGACTGCTTTCCTGAAGTGGTCATTGTCATCTTCCAGTACAGTATAGGGAATATGCATGACATCCAGCAGACCGGTTGTGATTTCACCCTGCAGGTGGTGCTGGGGATGATTGGGTTCGGTATTGCCCTGGCCTCTCCAGCCAATCAGCAGGATCATCGGGACGGCATAGACTTCCTTGTCCACCAGAGATGCAAGAGGATTGATGGTATTGCCCATGCCGCTGTTCTGCATGTATACCAGAGGGATTTCCTTGCTTGCAAAGTAGTGGCCGGAAGCGATTCCTACCGCATTGCCTTCATTGGCGGCAATGATGTTTCTTCCGGGATAGTTGTTTAAAGCATAGTTGCAGAAGCCGTTGAGGTAGGAATCGGGAACACCGGTATAAAAGATAATTCCGTTTTCCTTGAGTGCTTCAAATACGAGTTTCTGATCCAGCATACTTACTTCTTTTCTCCTCCTACCGAGCCTTTGCCTTTGTACAGGGTAAAGTATTCAGGGCTTTCGGCTTTTGTCAGCTTCCAGGCTTTTTCAAATACATCCAGCATATCTTCAGGAAGAGGTCCTTTGGAGACTGCTTCCATGTTCTGTTCAAGATGATTGAGTTTAGAGGCACCGATGATAATGGCATCCCCTCTTTCCCCATTCAACATGGAATGGTATGCCAGCCATCTGTATACCGCTTCGATGATGGTCATGCTATGCTGTTCAGCACATTCCTTCAGAATACCTACAGCATCGAAATTGCATTTCTTCCAGTAGCGGTTCTGGTAGTTGGGACGATGGGTAAATCTGCCATCTGTAGGGGCATCTTCAAACTTTCCGTATCTTCCTGTTAACAAACCACCTGCCATGGGGTTATAGGCATAGAAACGCATGCCGAAATGGTTCAGGCAGGCATTCAGTTCTGTTTCTGCTTTTCTTGTCAAAGGGTTGTAAATCCCTTCAAACACTGTCGGCTTTACCCAGTTGTTGGTATCACAGATATGCCATACATCCGTCACCATCCAGGCCGGGAAGTTGGATAAGCCAAGTTCTTTGAATTTTCCTTGATTGTGAAGATCAGCCATAGCGGCAAGTACATCCGTTACCGGGGTAGCAGGATCCGGGAAGTGCAGATAAACAGTATCCACACTGTTTAACTGAAGTCTTTCCAGGCTTTCATTCACCTGCTTATATGCAGCTTCACCATCCAGTTTTCCGGTAATGCGCGGATTGACTTTGGTGGCAATGGTATAAGGCTGTTTGATATCCTTCAGTGCTTCACCCAGCATCCTCTCACAGCTGCCTTCATTGTATACATAAGCTGTATCCAGTTCTGTATACCCGGCATCCAGAAAGGACTGGATGAATGTTTTAACCTCAGGGTTGAATACCGATTCCCCGAAGGTCATGGTTCCTAATACAAGACTTACATCTTTCATGGCTTATCTCCTTACAGCAGGTTTACAAGATCTGCCGCCTTGATATTCTTCTGGCTGACAGCTTCATATACGGCTGCTGACTTTATCTTGTCAATCCCGCCATATGCCATTAATCCATCATATCTGTTTCTGAATTCTTCTTCAGATAACGGGTTCTCCGGTTCTCCCTTCGGGAAGTCAACCCTTTCCTCGAGTGTTCTGCCATCTTTCAGGGTTATGTTTACAATGGCTGCCTGGATT
>JAFWCP010000535.1 GCA_017536845.1 Solobacterium sp.
GCCGTCAGAAGTGTTTCAAACAATCCTCCGTTGGCATCAAAGCAGGAGGAATACAGGATGGTGTCTTCCGTCTGCAGGAAGGAAGAGATCTTCTTTTCCAGCTGCTTGTGGATATCCTGCGTCCCGCAGATAAAGCGCACCGAAGCAACGCCATAGCCTCTTTCGTCGTATGTCTTCTTGGCTGCCGCAATCAGCCGTTCATTGTCACCTAAGCCAAGATAGTTGTTGGCGCACATGCACAGAAGCTCGCGGCCGTCCTGCAGGATGACCTTTCTGCCCTGTCTTGAGGCAATCGGCGCCTCACCCTTGAACAGGCCCGATTCCCTGATTTCTTCCACTGTATTGCTGTAATAGCGCAGCACTTCTTTTCTTTCCATCTTATCCTCCTCAGTCGTTGATGTGGCTCCAGTCCATGATCACCTTGCCGGACATGCCGGAAATCATGGTTTCAAAGCCCTTTTCATAGTCTCTGACATCAATCCTGTGCGTGATGATATCCTTGATATCCAGTCCCGCCTGCAGCATGGTCGTCATCTTGTACCAGGTATCCCATACCTTGCGGCCATAGATACCTCTTAAATTCAGGCCGTTGAAGATCACGGTTTCCAGATCCACCGTCGCATCCTGGTCCTGCAGGCCCAGCAGGGCAATCCGGCCGCCGTGCTTCATCGTGTGGATCATCGTATCCAGCGCCTTTTCCGAGCCTGACATTTCCAGGCCCACGTCAAAGCCTTCGGTCATGCCGATTTCATGCATGACATCAGCCAGCGTTTCCTTATTGAGGTTGACCACCCTTGTCGCCCCGAGCTTTTTCGCCAGGTCGAGACGGTAGGGATTGAAATCGGTGACGACGACATGCCTTGCCCCGGAGAATCTGACGATGGCAGCGGCCATGCAGCCGATGGGGCCGGCCCCGGAAATCAGGACGTCCTCACCCAGCACTTCATACGACAGGGCAGTATGGGCAGCGTTGCCGAAGGGGTCAAAGATGGCGTACATCTCCTCCGGGATCGAAGGCGAGCATGGCCAGACGTTGGAAGAAGGAATTACAAGGTATTCCGCAAATGCGCCGTTGCGGTTGACGCCGACGCCTTTTGCATTGCGGCAGTTTTCCTTGTGTCCTTCCAGGCAGTTGCGGCATTTGCCGCAGGTGATATGGACCTCGCCCGAGACAAGGTCACCGGGTTTGAACCCCTCCACGCCGGCGCCGACTTCGACGACTTCGCCGACATACTCATGGCCGACCGTCATCCCGATGGGGATGGTATGCTGGGCCCACTTGTTCCATTGGTAAATGTGCACATCCGTGCCGCAGATGGCCGTCTTATGAATCTTGATCTTCACATCGTTGGGCCCGACCGGGTCTACGGGCACACGTTTCATCCAGAGGCCCGGCTCCGGCTTTTCCTTGACAAGAGCCCACATCATTTCCGGCTTCTTCTCTTCCATATTCTGATTTTTCCTTTCAATGTATGCCGCATGCTTCATGCGGTTATTTCTTTACAGATTATACCTCAGGCACAATCAGATTCTCAATCCGCCTTGCGCAGGAAACCGGCCGCAGACGATGCCGAACCCGGCACTTCCTGCAAAGCATTTCAGTGTCTTATGAAAACCTCTCAGACCAATGAAAGAAACATTTAAAAAAGAACGGAAAACCCGTTCTCAGTACTGTTCAACATGTACGCGGTCGTCTTCAAAGAAGCCGCGGCCGTTTCCTTCATCCGCCGGATAGCCGAAGGCGATGATCGAATGCGGCACGACCGTATCAGGCAGGGCGAACAGTTCCTTCTGCTTTGCCACCTTCTCTGCCTGCGGCCAGGTGCCCAGCCAGACACTGCCGATGCCAAGGGCATGGGCAGCCAGGATCATGTTCTGGGCGGCAATCGTGTTTTCGGCTTCCCAATTCCATTCAAGCTTTTTGTCGGGCGCTCCTTCATGCAGGACCGTTGTGTTCCATTCCCCCCGCATCCGGTACGCGATGAACACCCGGCTGCCTTCATAATAAGCCTGTTCGATGCGCACCGTGATGCCATCCGCCGTCGTCCACTCTCTGTCGATATTTTCAGCCGCCTTGTCCACGGCGGACAGCCTTTTGTCCCCGC
>JAFWCP010000536.1 GCA_017536845.1 Solobacterium sp.
AAAATTTCACCCAGAGTGAGATGCAGATCACGGAGTACGTCCTTTCCCACAGCATGGAGATCATGGACCTGACGGCGGAAGAACTGGCGAAGAAGACCTTCACCTCCAAGGCATCGGTCATCCGTTTCTGCAAGAAGCTCGGCTTGAAGGGCTACCGGGAATTCCAGAACAAGCTGATCTATGAGATGAACACCCTGAACAAGGCCCACCTCTCCATCAGCCGTGAATTTCTCGGCAAAAACGCCGCCATGAAGGAAATCCTGGAAGCGGTGCCGGTCATGTATGAATCCGCCATCGGCCGCCTCTGGCCCCGTTTTTCGGAAAAGGAACTGGAACAGACAGTCCAGCTGCTGGCAAGCGCACAGGAGCTGGAAATCTACGGCAGCGGCTATACGCTGATGCTGGCGGAGGAGGCCGCCTTCAAATTCAATTCCATCGGCATCAAGGCAATGGCCATGCACGGCCTCAATGAACATGCCGTCGAAGCCGGCATGAACAGGAAAAACAAGGTTGCCATCGTGCTTTCCTTTACCGGCGGCAACCCGTACATGGTGTCCATTGCCAGATACCTCAGGAAGAAAGACTATACCGTCATCGGCATCGGCGGGGAATCATCATCCGCCCTTTCAGTACAGTGCGCGATCTATTTTTCCATTGAACTGGAGGAGCACGTCATGAGCCTGGAAGTCATCCAGACCTCCACCGCCATGCGCTATGTCCTTGACATCCTGTTTGTATCGCTGTTCATCCGTGACTATGAAGGCAATATCAGCAGATCCCTTGCCTTATTCAAGAACAAGTACTTTGAGGGATGAACCAAACGTATCAGAATCTGCACAAAGTATCATAAAATGCGGACCATTGCACCCAAAATCATGGAAACCCTTTTCAATTCCTGATACTTCAGCTACACTGTAATCAACAAACAGGAGGAAAGAAAAGATGGCTGACAAGAGAATCGTATTATTCTGCGCAGGCGGCATGTCCACCAGCCTGCTGGTCAACAAGATGAGAGAAGCTGCCCGGACACTGGGCAAGGATTACAGCATTGATGCCTATGGCCTTGGTGAAATCGACAAATACGGACCGGATGCGGACTGCATCCTGCTCGGACCGCAGGTTCGCTATGCTGAAAAGACCGTCAAGGGCAAGTTCCCGAACACCCCCGTTTCCTTCATCGACATGCGTGTCTATGGCACGATGAACGGCAAAGGCGCAATCGAGATTGCAAGAAATCTCCTCAACGACTGATCAATCACTTTTCAAAGGAATCCGCTCCGGCGGATTTTTTCTTTTCCGAATTATATACATTTCTGTTTCGGCAGAAACTTCAATAATGTACAATGGTGTCGTAAAAGAGAACCATATGAAACAGTTTGCATCTTTGCTGGCAGCGTGCCTTCTTTCTCTTTCCGCCTGCGCTTCCCCGGCTGCGGATAAACCTGCTTCCGTGAAAGCAGATTCCGGCAGTGAACAGCTGACAGCGGCTGACAGTGCTGCTGCCCCTTCGGAAACAGTCCATCAGGAAGAAGAAGTGATTGACGATGAAGGCTGGGAGCAGCTGGCAGGCCTTGGCAAGGTGGAAACGGAAAACGGCCTGTTCTATGTTTCCATCACCGTACCGGCGGAAATGGCGGGTGAAGTCAGCCAGGAAGACATTGATGCCAAGGCCGGAGATACCTACACCTCCGGCAAGGTCAATGAAGACGGCTCCGTCACGTACCGGATGACAAAGAAACAGCATAAGGCAATGCTGGATGCCGTTTCATCGTCTATTGATGAAAACCTGCAGGAACTGACAGACAGTGCTGATTACAGCATTGCGAAGATTGACCACAATGATGATTATTCCGTCTTTGATGTGACACTTGATACCGAAGAAGTCGGCCTGGCAGAGACTTTCATGGCCATGGGCTTCTACATTTACGGCGGGATGTATTCCCTGTTCACCGGCCATGACGCCGAAAAGATCATCGTCAATTATTACAGACCGGACGGGACGCTCATCGAGTCTTCCGATTCCTCGGCCTTTGGCGGCTGAAGAAAAAGCGGAATCGTATATACGGTTCCGCTTTTCTACTTCATCCTCTCTTCGTATGACTTCCGTACGCTTTTCAGCAGGGTGTCATGGTCAACGGAATACAGGTCCGGGAAGGCAGTGAACAGTCTTTCCAGAGTCCGGCTGCGGGCTGCCAGTTCGCTCTGCAGCTGCCGGATCCGTTTCTGATGCAGTTTTTCCTTTTCTGCACGGATGTCATCTCTGATCTCCGCGATGTTGTGTTCGGTAATTTCCTTCTGGGCCTGGGCCGCGTTCTGGATCTTTTCGGCATGTTTCTGAGCTTCGAAGGTCCTTTCGGCGATCACTTCGGAAAGGTCATCACTCACGATCCTGAGATCCGCCCGCAGCCTGTCCAGCTCCTGCATACGGCGGTTGACGCCGATGACGCAGAGCACCGTAATCACAAAATCAGTGAACAGGATGGCAAAGCATGCCGCCATCAGCCAGAGGCCGACGGATTCCGGCATCAGAGAGACGCCTTTTTCGACAAAGGCATGGATGCCGTTGACGGCAAAGACAACGCCCACCCCCCAGAAGACGGAAAACTTCAGGCAGATATAGCCATGGAAATTGAAACGCTCGTTGGAATAATCCCACCAGCGGGCATGGAAAAACAGCTTTAACAGGACGCCGGCCAGCAGTTCGATCAGCGTGCAGACAAGAGCGCCGACAAAGAAGGTCACCCAGATATTGTCGGAACCGACCCCGTATACGGTATCACATTCATACAGCGCCATCAGGATTCCCAGCATGCCAAAGCCGTAAACCGGGCACACCGGCCCGGCCAGAAAACCACGGTTGATGACCTTGCCGGTGACAAGGGCATGAAAAGCCACTTCAATCACCCAGCCGGCAAAGGCATAGACCAGGAAATATACCGCTGTCTGATAATACGTTAAACCAAAAATCATCTTTTTCACCTCAGGTACGGTATTCTAACACCATTCATGCAAAAGACAAGACAGAACCCTCATGAAACATTTCTGATGGGTTCTGCGTGAAGGAATACATTGAATGAAGCATGCGGTGCAGGAGGAGGATGATACCATGAGCATTCCCAAAGCCTTGCAGGCCAGATCCGACAGACTGGCTGCCATCATTGAACCATATTGTGACGAACATCTGAATGAAGACCATAAGGTGCTCTGTCTTCACGTCCTGGAAAAGCAGTGCCGGAAACGGCCTTTCCCATAGTCAGCCTGGGCCTGCGGCATCGGCCAGGTCAGCCACATTTTTAAGAAAAGTACGCCTCTGCACATGAACGTCGAGGAACTTACAGCCTTTCGGAGCTGCCGGAAGCACAGCCAGCATCAAAGCCGCACAGATCAGAAAACCGCTGAAAACCGGCTGTTTCAATGCCGGATGATATTGAGAAAAGGCAAATGCTATGGATGGTACAGGCAGACGGTTTGTATGTCAACGCCCGGACACTTCTGTGCCGAGAAAGGGTATATCCCCTGTGTACCGGCACTGAAGACTCAGCAGAAACAGTCGTTGTAAGGGGAAACGAAATGCTTCCCGTCATGTAAAATACACCGGTGATACCGGTGTATTGTTATGGATCTCAGATTTCGTAATCCTTTTCGCAGTCACAGACGTTCAATCCGGCAGGCATGTTTCTTATAACCGGCATTTTTTGCGTCCGTTTTTTCATAACTGATCCCCACACAAAGGATATTGCCTTCATACAGACGCAGGCGTGAAGGATAGTTCTTTTCTTTGATCTGATCAATTGCCGTCTTCACACTCTGATTCCACTTCAGCTCAATGACCATGGCCGGATGTGTTCTGTCAACAGGCACAAGAATCATATCCGCATATCCTTTCCCGGCAGGTGCTTCCGGAAAAACGGTATACAATGCACGAGCTGCAGAATAGGCAAATTCGACTGTAAACATCAATGCAAGCTCACTGTTATAATCCTTTGCGGAACAGACCAGTTCATGCATTTCTTCAATCGTCTGCGCCACTGTTTCCGTATCCTGATTCCAGGTTGCCTTCAAAAGCGCAGCCGAGTCTTTCATGATGCCGAAAAGCTTCCCGTAACGCAAAGAGGATTCACGTGTGGCTGTCGAAAACTCACTCATCAGTTCCCGGTTAGGAATGTAAGTTTCTCTGCTCCTGGCATCATATGTCAGATATCCCAGATGTATAAGCATCGTCAGAACGTCATCCGCATTTTCAAACCTTACCAGATCATTCTGATACGTCCGGACATCAATCTTTCTTCTTCCTCCCTGCATCATTTCAACGATCATCGGACGCAGTCCGATCTGATCGGTATCAATATAGTCCCTTAAGGCGGCAAAATTGCCGGTATGATCCCAATAGTTATCCAGATTATTGACCGTCATAGCCTTCACGATGGATTTTGGATTGTAAATCCTGAAGGACTGAAAAGTTCTGCGGATTCCATCCTCACACAGTTCTCCGTTTTCTTCATCAAGCCGGGAAACGGTCAGAAGATATCCGTCATACCATTGGC
>JAFWCP010000537.1 GCA_017536845.1 Solobacterium sp.
CCAGAAAGATCATCATCGTCGGTGATGACAAGCAGGTATCGCCGCTTAACGTCGGCATGGACCTGTCCAAGGTCGACAGCCTGCTGGATGCCTATATCAAGGACGTCATCCCGAACTACATGCTGTACACGGTAAGGTCTTCTCTGTATGACCTTGCTTCCCAGACCTTCCAGCCGCTGATGCTGAAGGAACACTTCCGCTGCGTGCCGGATATCATCGGCTTCTCGAACATGCTGTCGTATGACTATAAGATCAAGCCATTGCGTGATTCCGGCTCCACCGACCTTGTGCCCTCGGTAATCTCCTTCAATGCAGGAGGGGAAAGGGCCGGCCGGCGGCGGGTCAATGAGCGGGAAGCGGAAATGGCAGCCGCGCTGCTGAAGACCTGCTTTGCCAGGGAAGAGTACAAGGACAAGACGTTCGGCGTCATTTCAATGCTGGGTGATGAGCAGGCCAAGCTCATCCGCTCCAAGTGTGACCTTGATGTCGCCGAAATGGAACGGCACCGGCTGCTGTTCGGCAATTCGGCCCAGTTCCAGGGCGACGAGAGAGATGTCATCATCCTGTCCCTGGTTGATTCCAATACCAATGCCGAAGGGCCGCTGGGCAGAAAGACAATACGCATCACCAACGAAGGCATTGACGACGCCAACAAGAAACGCTACAACGTCGCTGTTTCAAGAGCCCGCGACCAGCTGTGGGTCATCCATTCCCTCGATGCCGAACATGACCTCAAGGAAGGTGATATCCGCCGCACCCTGCTGGATTACTGCAAAAATCCCAACGGCCATGAAATGCTGCTGGAAAAGGCACGGAAGGAAACCGCTTCGCCGTTTGAAGAAGCAGTTGCCAGAAGCCTGATCGAGCATGGCTTCAAGATTGAATGCCAATGGCAGGCGGGGACATATTACATCGACATCGTCGTCATTGACGGCAACCGCAAGATCGCTGTCGAATGTGACGGCGAGCGGTGGCATTCAGGTGAGGAAAAGATCCGCGACGACATGGAGCGGCAGACCATTCTGGAACGGATCGGCTGGAAGTTCATCCGCATCCGCGGTTCGGAATTCTACGCCGAACCGGAGCTGACCATGGAACGGGTCATCCGTGAACTGAACCGGCAGGGCGTCTACGCGTCCAACGCCGATAAGCCCATCAGCTATGACCTGGCTGAGGAAATCAAGGATGAGATGATCCGCATCGTGGAAGATAAGGAACGTCGCAGAGCCCTCGAAAACGCTGAATAGGAAAAAGGGAGCAGATCACCTGATGATCCGCTCCCTTCAGCTTTTCAGAACAGTTCCGGATAAAGATATTTCAGGAACAGGGGCACGATGGTTTCCCAGCTTGCCTCGCAGTGCCTGCCATCCTTGACCAGGTGCGGGAAGGTATGGCAGCCTTCGATTTCATACATGGCCGCAAATTCCAGCAGCCGGCCAAGATAGAGGACCAGGTCCTGTTTCCCGGCAACCTCTTCCGAACCCATATCCAGATAGATCCTTGTATTTTCCGCAAACGCCGTCTTTTCGATCAGTTCACGCATCTGCTCTTCGCAGAAGTAGACGCTCGGTGAAACGCAGGCAGCTTTGGAAAAAACCTTGTTGTATGCCGTGATGAAATACATGGACATCAGCCCGCCCATGGACGAGCCGGCAATGCCGACATGGTTCCGGCTTCTGTAAATGCGGTAATGCTGCTCACAATATGGTTTGAGCACCTCGACGAACCAGCGGGCAGTGATGTCACCCCTGGCCGTCATCTTTTCACCGTTCCAGAGGATCGGTTCGGCAAGATAAGGACAGTACTCGCTCATCCGGTCCTCGCCATGGTGGGAGCAGTCCTGGCCGATCACGACAAGATCGGCCTTTGTTTTATCCAGATAATCCTTGATGCCCCATGATTTGCCATAGGTCGCAAGCTCATCCAGAAAGAGGTTGTGGCCGTCAAACATATACAGGACATCATACTTTTTCTTCGTGTGATCATAGCTGTCCGGAAGATAGACCCAGACTTTACGGGGCGACTGCACAAACGGCTCGATCGGCAGTTCAAATGATTCGATTCTTGACATTGCCTATCCCATCCATTTGATCCTGCTCTCCGTACCGTTCATGATACGGGAGATGTTGCTGTGATGGCGGTAGGTCACAAAGGCCCACAGAATAAACACGGCAATCGTCACCGCCATTCCTTCTTTGAGGATGATGCTGACAAGGACTCTGACCAGCAGGGAAGAAATCGAGGAGAGCGATACCATCCGGCAGGCGTACAGGATTCCGAAGAAACAGAGAACAATGAAGAAGAAATCCCAGAACCAGTGGCCGGTGATAAAGAGGACGATGCCCAGGAAGAACCCATAGGACGTCGCCACCGCCTTGCCGCCGCGGAAGCCGGCGAAGACCGGGAAGCAATGGCCGATGCAGCACATCAGGCCGGCATAGATTTCCGCACCCGGGGCAATCATGTGGGCAATGCACATGGAAAGAAAAGCCTTCAGAGCGTCCAGGACGGTGACAATCACGGCGACATGCTTGCCCAGCACACGGCCGGCATTGGAAGCGCCCAGGTTGCCGGAGCCTTCAAGACGGATATCCTTATGGTAAAAAACCTTACCGATAATCAGCGCCCAGGGAATGGATCCGAACAGGTAGCTGATGATCATTACTGCAGCAATTTTCAGCATGATGAATACCTCCGCAAGTATTGTAGCATACCCGACAGCCTCAAGACCAAAGATGTCCGGGCCGCCGGTGAATTACGGCAGTAAGTGACTCGTGATGGCAGAATCATCATGACCCTGGACTGCCGGCAGCCAGTGACATTGCGTGCCGTCATAAAAGAACTCTTGTATGTCAGGAACGGTTTTCATTCTGACATCAGACGCCGGAAATGAAAAACCATGAACGCTTCAGACGTTTTTGCTATAATACATGTTGTTTTGATTCAGGAGGATGAATGACAGAGAAGTATACAGAAGACAGTATTCAGATTCTTGAAGGCCTGGAAGCGGTCCGGAAACGGCCCGGCATGTACATCGGCTCCACCGATACACGAGGCCTCCATCATCTGATATGGGAAATTGTGGATAACGCTGTCGATGAAAGTCTCAACGGATTTGGCAAAAAGATTACAGTCACCCTGGAGAGTGACGGCAGCTGCACGGTCACTGACGAAGGCCGCGGCATGCCTAACGGCAGACATTCTTCGGGCATGAATACCCTGCAGGTCATTTTTACGGTCCTGCACGCCGGCGGCAAGTTCTCGTCGGAAGGCGGCTATAAGACAGCCGGCGGCCTGCATGGCGTCGGTGCTTCGGTCGTCAACGCCTTAAGCACGAAGCTGGTTGTGGAAAGCGCCCATGACGGCCAGCTGGTACGGATGACATTTCATAACGGCGGCAAAACAGACGGCAAGGCGGAAAACCTCGGCCGGACAAATAAAACAGGCACAACGGTCAGGTTCTGGCCGGATAAGGATATCTTCCGCAATGCGGAATTCAGCTACTCCACCGTCTGTGAACGGATGCGTGAGGAAGCCTTTCTGCTGAGCGGCATCACCATTGTTGTAAGCGACCTGCGCGGCAAGCAGAAAAAAGAAGAATCCTTCATGTATGAAGAAGGGCTCAAAGCCTTCCTGGCCTATGCCAATGAAGACAAACGTCCTTTGAACGACCCGGTGCAGTTTGAAGGGGAATACCAGGGCATTCATGTCTACACGGCCTTCCAGTTCGTGGATGACCACCAGTACAACATGAACTCCTTTGCCAACCTTGTCCGCACGCCCGACGGCGGCGCCCATGAGGTCGGTTTCAAATCGGCTTTGACAAAGTCGTTCAACGAATATGCCCGTAAATACAGCCTGCTCAAGAAAGACAGGAAGCTTGACGGCGAGGTGATCCAGGAAGGCCTGACAGTCGTCCTGCTTGTCACCATTCCGGAAAACATCCTGCAGTTTGAAGGCCAGACAAAAGGCAAGCTTGGCACGCCCGGCGCCAAACAGGCGGTTGACCAGGTCGTCAGCTCCCAGCTGTCGTTCTGGCTGGAAGAAAACCGCGAGAAAAGCGACATGCTGGTCAGGCGCATGCAGGCAGCGGCCCAGGCCAGGGAAGCAGCCCGCAAGGCGCTTGAAGAAGCCCGCAAAGGCAAAAAGGCTAACAAGGGTGAAAAGCTGCTTTCCGGCAAGCTTTCCCCGGCCCAGACAACCGATTCCTCCATCAAGGAACTGTTCCTTGTTGAGGGTGATTCCGCCGGCGGCTCCGCCAAAACCGGCCGTGACTCGTATTATCAGGCCATCCTGCCGTTAAGAGGCAAGGTGCTTAATACCGAAAAAGTCACGATGTCGGAAGTGGAAAAAAACGAAGAGCTGAACACCCTGATCTATACCATCGGCGCCGGCGCCGGTGCCGACTTTGACTGGAAATCGAGCAACTATAACAAGATCATCATCATGACCGATGCTGATGATGACGGCTCCCATATCCAGATCCTTTTACTGACGTTCTTCTACCGCTACATGCGGCCTTTGATCGAACACGGCATGGTCTACATCGCGATGCCGCCCTTATACAAGGTAACCAAGGGCAAGGCGGTGCACTACTGCTATACCGACGACGAGCTTGCCGACCTGCGCACCAGGCTTGGCAAGGCGGAGATCCAGCGCTATAAGGGTCTTGGCGAAATGGACGCTTCCCAGCTTTGGGAAACGACCATGGATCCGGCCAGGCGGACGCTGATCAAGGTCGGCATCTCCGACAGCATGATCGCCGAGAAGCGGGTTTCCGTCCTGATGGGCGACAAGCCGGAACTGCGCCGCAAATGGATTGAGGAGAATGTCCAGTTCACTCTGGAAGACAGCTTTGAGGTAACCAAGTAATGGCGAAAAAGAAGAAGATTGAAGACAATACGAATTACCTGCCTCAATTGCTGGAAGACATCATGGGGGCAGGCTTCGGCCGTTATGCCAAGACGATCATCCAGGAAAGAGCGCTGCCGGATGCCCGTGACGGCTTGAAACCGGTGCAGAGACGTATCCTGTACGGCATGTACCACTCCGGCAACACCTACGACCATCCCCGTCAGAAATCCGCCAAGGCAGTCGGTCTGATCATGGGTAATTACCATCCCCATGGCGACAGTTCCGTTTATGATGCAATGGTCCGCATGTCCCAGCCCTGGAAGGTGCGGCTGCCTCTGATTGATATGGGCGGCAACAACGGCTCCATGGACGACGACCCGCCGGCTGCGTCCCGTTATACGGAAGTCAGGCTGGCCAAGGTGACCCAGGTCATGCAGGACGACCTTGACAAGGATACGGTGGAAATGGCTCCGAACTTCGATGATACGGAAGTCGAACCGACGGTTCTGCCGGTTCCGTTCCCGGTCATGCTTGTCAACGGCGCCACCGGTATTGCGGCCGGTTACGCCACCAACATGCCGCCCCACAACCTGGGCGAAGTCATCGATGCCACCGTTTACCGTATCCAGAACCCGGAATGCCAGGTTGATGAAATCATGGACATCATGAAAGGGCCCGATTTCCCGACCGGTGGCATCGTCCAGGGGGAAAAGGGCATCCGGGAAGCCTTTACGACCGGCCGGGGCAGGGTGGTCATCCGCTCCAGAGCCGAGATCGTTGAAGAAAAGACGGTCAACCAGATCGTCATCACCGAGATCCCGTATGAAGTCGTCAAGTCGTCGCTTGTGCGCAAGATGAATGAAGTACGGCTGAACAAGGAAATCGACAGCCCAATATTAACTCTAGGTGAGTATGCAG
>JAFWCP010000538.1 GCA_017536845.1 Solobacterium sp.
ACATAGTTGAGATCCGGTACGGCTTCAACGGTGATTTCATCGCCGACCATCGCTTCAAATGTGCCTTCCGGTTCAACAGTGCCGTTTTCACCGGCGGTGACTGTGACATTGTAACGGTTGCCCGGCAGTTCAACGGTTTCGGTGATCGTGGTTTCCGGATGTTCCTCGTTTTCCTGCAGGGTAGTGATGACGACATCGGTTGTCCGATCGACATCAGTTGCTTCATAGGTGAAGATGATGTTGGCAAAGACATCTTCGACAGCTTCCTTAGAAGCAAAGTCGACCGTGATCAGGCCGTCTGCCAGCACATAGTCGGAATAGGATTCCAGGGTTTCCAGTGACGAGAAGGTCAGGACTTCCGGATCATATGCGACGGTGTACAGGCCGTTGGTATCGCCCTGGGCCGTTAATGTTACGGTGACGGTTGAGGTTTCTTCGTCACGTACGGTTTCTTCGGACATTGCATCCAGGCTGCCCTGTGCTTCCGTCACTTCGCCTTCCGGCATGATGGAAGAGGCAGGGTTCAGAACATCAAGGACAGTCACTTCGCCGTCGGCGAACGGCGTGAGGGTGCCGTCCAGGGTGAAGGAGTATGCTCTGTAGTTTGTGGCGTAGTCATTCACCAGGAGCGTCATGTAATCCGATTCGCCAACACCGGTGATATCAAACTTAACCTCGCCGGATCCGCCCTTTTCAGAATCGAAAGCCTCATAGAGTACGTTATTCGGTGTGGTCAGAACGGCCATTCCCAGATAGGCGTTGTCGCTGGCGCTGACGACGAGCTCACTCTTTTCTTCGCCTGTTTCCGCATCTCTGGTGTTCACAACCTTCACAGAGAGCAGCTCCGGAAGTGTATCATCTACAAGCAGTGTCTGTTCAAGCCAGACGCCCTTGCCGAGCTTTCCGGAAGCGATGATGTCTCTGATGAATTCTTCATCGAGCTTTTCTTCGTGGCGGGTGTAGTATTCAGGAATATTGAGTGCCTTGACGGTGAAGGTATCACCTTCCGCAAAGCCCAGTTCGGCTGCCGACTTGTTGATGTCATTGCCGTTATGGCCGTACGGATAGATCTCCCAGTCAATATCATCTTCTTCCCACCAGCCGGACTGGTTCCTGCCCTGGTATTCCAGGGTGTAATAGAAGACACGCCAGGTCTGCGGGTCGACATCGCCGAGGAAGACAATCTCATCATCCGCATTGGTGACAATCGCGGCCGAAACGCCGGCATTGCGGATCAGTCTGCCATAGATGCCGTTGATGACCGTCTGGCTGTTGATCGATGCCTTTTCGTATGCAACCTCATCCTGTTTCACGTTGCCCGGGAAGATGTTGTACCATTCGCCGTCGTTGATCAGCAGGGTATTCGCAAAGTAGGGAACCCTGTTTCTCTGCAGCCAGGAGATCGTATACGGCAGCTGTTTGAGCGCGTAGTAGTCCGAACCAGCGGCGACGTATTCAGAATAGTTCGACTTGTCATACATGGACGAATCGGACCAGTTGCCGTAGAAGCCGAACAGCGGGATTGAGTATTCCACATCCAGGATTTCGCCTTCTTCGGAAGTCATCGGCAGGACGTATGTATAACCTTCGACATAGGCACCGTTCGGTGTCTTTTCATCAAAGGCGGCCTTTGTCTCATCGCTGAGGACGATGGAAACTTCGATCTCGGCAGAACCGTGAGGTTCAACCGTGAAGCCTTCATATTCAGCGCTGGCCAGGATCAGGTGGGCGTCATAGGTATCCGCGTCACCGTCGCCGTCGACATCGGCATTGGCAAGATACTTTTCTTCCGCTGTCTTCACCGGAGCAGGCTCTTCGCCTTCTTCCGGCTCGACTGCTGCATCATCTTCATAGCCATAGTCGGCAATGGTCCGGTTGCCGTCGACAATCATCAGGATCGCCCTGGCGTCATCGACATCCGTGTCGCCGTCCTGGTCGACGTCGGCCGTCACTTCGGTATTGAGTTCAAACGGTTCGCCGTTGACGGTATAGGTCACATCGGCAGTGATATTCGATGTTGCCGTGGAGAGGAAGGTGCCGTCCTGATAAGGACGGTTGCTTCCTTCATAGGTCTGGACTGCCTGGGTGAACATGTCTGTATCCAGGGTGTATTCCAGCGTTTCATCGGTCAGG
The DNA here is from genome assembly GCA_017536845.1 of Solobacterium sp. The sequence goes on from JAFWCP010000538.1 coordinate 2,134, forward strand.
TTGTTGAACGTGAACTTGTAGGAGTATTCACCGGTACGGTCAGGGTCATCATAGAATTCCGCCTTGACCTTGCCGTCAGCGGCACCGGTGGTGGCTTCTTCGTCCATCAGGATGTAGCCCTTGGCGGTAACGACTCTGCCGACATTGGCAAGGCCGGCGCCCTGCTTCATGACGGAGTAGTAGTTCGTGCCGGACTCGAAGACCGGGTAGGCGGTCGACATCAGCAGGCTCTGTGCCAGGGCACGGACGGTGATGCCTTCCTGCTCATCCAGTTTGTTTTCCTTGATGTACTGGGCCGCAACAGCGGACAGGCCGGCAACCTGCGGGGTTGCCATGGAGGTACCGGACATGTTGCCGTAGTAGCTGTCGTTGTTTCCTCTTGTGGAATAGATGTTTCCGCCGGGAGCGGTGATTTCCGGCTTCAGGGTCAGGGAAGCCGGAACGCCGAAGCTCGAGAAGGCGCTCATGGAGACACCGTTCTGCAGATCCGGCATGATGACTTCCATCTCGGTGCCGACCGTGATGGTGCCTTCATAATAGACAGCGCCGTCAGCCGTGGTCTTTTCATCGGACAGGCCCTTGATGGCAGCTGCGTCAGCCTGGGTCATGCCGATGACCGGGTTGGTGTACTGATAACCGTTGAGGCTCATGTTCAGGGTGCCGCCGGCATTGTTGTAGATGACCGTAGCCAGCGCACCGGCTGCCGCCGCCCCGTTGGCCTTGGCCGCGAAGTTGATATCGCCGCCTCTTTGCACGAAGACGATCCTGCCTTCAATGATGCCTTTCAGCGCCGCGAAGTCTTCCTCACTGCCGAAGCCGTCGATCAGGACATATTCCTGCTCGCCGCCAAGGCTGACAAACTTTTCCTGGCCGGCGGAAGGTTCGGTATATGTGAAGCTTCTGTCCTTGACGGTCAGCAGGTAGCTTGCCGAACCGGCATTGCTGCAGGAAGCAACCGCCAGGGCGTTGTCATAGGAGGAAGGTGAACCGACATGGTCGTTGGAAACATCTTCCGCATACAGCATCCTGCGGTTGGAGTCACGGTATGAATAATAGTATTCGTTGCCGGCCGCAATGGCGACAACGGTATCGGACTCGACAAGGCTGTCGAGGATGTCCTGATACGGATAGGCGATTTCCGTCGCAAAGCCTTCTTCGGCCGAGCCTAATGAAAGGTTGCAGGAATCCGCGCCGAGGATGATCGCGTCTTCGATGGCGACGATGAAGTCGGAATCCCAGGCACCGCCGTTCTTGCCGAAGACCTTCATGACATACAGCTGAGCATCCGGCGCATCACCGGTCACTCTGGTTGCCGAAAGGGCGTTGGTGAAGCTGCCGTCCGCGTCCTTGATGAACCGGTTGGCTGTCGAGATGCCGGAGACATGGGTACCATGGTCACCCTGGCTGTCTGTGGCATGGGTGACTTCAAGATCGTTGTCCACATAGTTGAAGGCAAACGGGATCTTGTCATTGAGATACAGGTCAGCAGCCGTATAGCCGCCTTCCTTGAATTCGTCTCTCTGGGTGACATTGAGCTGGTCGAAGACCTCTTCAATGCCCTTCTGGTCCAGC
>JAFWCP010000539.1 GCA_017536845.1 Solobacterium sp.
CGTTCAACGGCGAAGATGATCCGGATGATGATGACGATATTCTTCTTGCCGTCGGCAAGCCGGATTTCGAATCGTTCCGCAACGAGCCGGATGAATTCTTTGCGGACTATATCAACTTTGACTGGCAGGATTATGAGGATACGCCGGTCTTCCATGACGGCATGAATGCCGACCAGATCCGGGCCTGCCTGGCATGGGTAGAGCACTGGTCCAAATGGGCCCAGCGCCAGCGCACGATCAAGGCCATCCGTGAACTGTTCATCGACCTCTACGACCAGTACACCGAACTGCAGCTCAACAGCGAATCTATGGAACTGGTGATCGGTGACGGTATGTTAAGGACGTCATTTGATGTCAGTGTCAAGCATCCGATCCTGATGAAGCGGGTGACGCTTTCGTTTGACCCGGAAAAGACCAAGATCTATGTGCATGATACTTCCGCAAGAACCGAAATCTATTCGCTGCTGCTTTCCTCGATGAATCTGAACAATACCGAAACCGTGGTCTCACTGAGCGGCCTCAAGCAGATTTCCGAAGAGGTGGCCAGAGAGTTCTACCATCCGCTTGACCGCGTCAAGACAAGGCAGTTCCTGGAAAACTCCCTGCATTCCCTGAATCCGAAGAGTGCGGTGATCGATATCACGGATAAGACCGATGTCAACCAGGTCATCCACGACAATGCCGGCGATGTGCTGCTGATGAGCTTCTCACCGATCCTCTTCATGCGCCGGCGGCTTTCCGGTTCGGTCGACTTCATCCACGAAGCAATCCGCATCATGGAAGAAGGATACCGCATTCCCGTACCGCTCTACGAGATCACCGGCAATTATTCCGACTATGAAGACAGGCCGGAACATGAGGCCAGCATTGAGGAAATGCTGGCGGAAGCGGGCGGGGAAGACCCCAGGATTCTGCTGCCGCTGCCGGCCAACCGCGAACAGCTGGAAATCGCCCGCCGTATTGAGAACTACGATTCCGTCCTGGTGCAGGGCCCGCCCGGTACGGGCAAGACCCATACCATTGCCAACCTGATCGGCCATTTCCTCGCCAACGGCAAAAGCGTGCTGGTCACATCCCAGACCCGCAAGGCGCTGACCGTGCTGAAGGACATGGTTCCCGAAGGCCTGCGTTCACTGTGCGTCAGCCTGCTGGAAGAGAATAACAGAGACATGGAAAAGTCGATCAAGAACATCATCGAATACATGTCCACCTACCGCTCGGACGAGCTGAAAAGCAAGATGGATACCTTCCGCCACAGACGCGAAAGGATCATCCGCGAGATGGCCATCGTCCGCAAGGAAATCTACAACATCAAGGCGCTTGAATTTGAACCGCTCGTCTACCGGGGAGAGAACTACTCCCTGACCGAGATGGCCAAATACGTCCATACGAACAACATCTACGGCAAGATCATTCCCGGCCGCGTCAGCGATTCGGAAGTCATGCCGCTGACCTATGAAGAACTGGCTGACCTGTACGCGACCAACGGCCTGGTCTCCAGCGACGAAGAAGCTGAAACCGACTTCGGCCTGCCTGATCTGGCCGAGCTGATGGCGCCGGAAGACTTCGCCAGACTGCGCAAGGACATTGTCGCCTCGGAAAAGCGGATCAGTGAAATCGCATCCCGGCTGGGCTGCAAGGTGGAAGATGACAACGGTTTCGTCCTGCAGAGCGACATCGGCGCTTTGCGGCTTGGCAAGACGGATGCCCTGCGCCTGAACGATCTGGAAAAGGCGTTAGGCGGCTATGAAGAATGCACCGAACCGTGGGTGGTCATCGCGACCGCTGACGGCAAGGAGGGCAAAGCCCGCATGAACGTCTGGCAGGACCTGCTGTCAACGCTCAAAGATACATCCGCCTATTCCGACCAGACATATGAAAAACTGCTCGGCAAGCAGATGAATATCAATTTCACGTGTGACAGGGCCGAGCTCAAGGAAGCCCTGCAGACTGTCCAGGACATCTACCAGCGCAAGGGAAAAATCGGTTCCATGGACCGGATGTTCAAAGGCAAGCCGATCCGTGATGTCGAAGAAAATGTCCGCATTTCCGATCAGCCTGTTTCTTCCGCCGATGACTGTGAAGCGGCGCTCATGTTTATTGAGCTCAGCGAAAAACGGGAAAAGGCAGCAGAACTCTGGAATGCGCTGATGAGCGTCAACGGCGCCCCGTTGTTTGAGAATCTCTCCGCTGAGCCGGAACGGGAAGCCTCCCGCTACCTGCCGTTACTGGAAAAGTACATGAACTGGTATAACAATGAGTACCAGATGTTAAGAGAAACGGTCATTGCTGCAGGCATCGATCCGGATGATGTCTTCTCGACATCTCCTCTGGATCCGGATGACGAACAGATCCGCTTCCTCTTCAGCCAGATCCAGTACACGCTGCCGGACCAGCTGGAAATCCAGCGCGAGATCATGAAGTACCAGGAATCGGTTGCTTCCTATGAAGAGATCAAACGCGTTGTGGACGGTTATCCGGCACAGTCGGCCCTCTGCCAGCGGGTAAGAACAGCCGTCAGCACCTTCCGCGTTGAGGAATACAAACAGGCACTGGCCTACCTGCATGAGGTTTACAAGAAGCAGGAAGCGCTGGACATGCGCAACCGCCTGCTTGACAAACTGAAAGCTTCGGCCGTCGACTGGGCCAATGCAGTCCGTACCAGGAAGGGCATCCATGCCCAGTCCACCGTCCCCGAACATATCGAGGATGCCTGGAAGTGGAAGCAGTTCTACCAGACGGTGCGCCGCTACAACGATACCTCTTTCAATGAGCTGCAGGAAAAGAGTGCGCAGCTCAGCGTGGAATACCGCAATATCACCGCCCTGTATGCCGAATACAGCGCCTGGTACCAGCTTGTCCGCAGATGTGAGGCAAACAAGGAAATCCAGCAGTCGTTAAACGGCTGGCGGCTGATTACCAAGCGCATCGGCAAAGGCACCGGCAAGAACGCTGCCCGTTACAGACGGCAGGCCCGTGACCTGATGAAGAAGTGCCAGGAAGCAGTTCCGGTCTGGATCATGACCATCGACCAGATCTATGAAAACCTGACCCCGGGCAGCACCATGTTCGATGTGCTGATCGTCGACGAAGCAAGCCAGTGCGACATTACTTCGCTTTCGTTAATGACGCTGGCCAGAAAGATCATCATCGTCGGTGA
>JAFWCP010000540.1 GCA_017536845.1 Solobacterium sp.
CCTGCGTATCGTGATCAATCATATTGGCAGTATTATGATGCAAAAAACGGAACAGATATACGTGTGAATTATGGAGGTATTGAAGCATATCACAGCCATCAGAGTTACGGACCTGGTGTAGGAACATGGGTCGCTGATCCGAATGAGCTGAATATTTATCTCAGCAGAACAGAAACAGTTGCAAAAGTGCCTCGTACTGATTATGTTATTCGTTATTATCATGCGGATGGCTCGGTAGAAACCATAACCGGCGCACTGGAAACCGGTCAGAGTCTGAGTTTGCCTGCGTACAACAAGATACAGGAAGGCAAAGAAGTATATTCAGGCATGACGATCAATGCCGGTCATGGAGCATTGTCTGATATGACTGGACACGGTGCCATGAAGATCAGCTACAACAGCAATATATCTCTGGTGAAAGCTAATGTGTACTATAAAGAGAATATAGAGGTAAAATCCGGTGGTACAGTAAATGGATCACCACAATATGATGCTGCAATTGTGAATGGTACCAAAAAATACGATACGAGCCGGCAAGGACTGCACACTGATAAGACAGCAGAACCGGTCACAGACAGCAGTAATCCTGCCCTGAATGACGGTAGAACTTTCAATCTGACTTTAGAGGCCTGGAACGTCGGCGGTAACTACGCCAATGTCGGCATGGTGCTGGATGCTTCAGGGTCAATGGTATGGCCGAGTAACCTGCCCGAACTGGTACGTGTTCCCAAAAACACTTTGAGCACTTATGGCTCTATAACCACCAAAACGATTAAAACGTACTCTGGGAATACTACGCAGCAGGTAAGCGGTTATTTCCTGACATTGGATCAGGTAAACAGTATTCTTGATACCAATTATGTTGACAGGTCGAGTCTTGGCTATAACGGTTACCGTTACTACATTAAAGATCCGGTAGCGAATGTCAATGAACATGTACCTATTGGATATTATACCGGCAGCAATCTGAACGGTATTACATTTGCACAGACCGGAGGCGATACACCAACGAAAGGATGGTATTATGTAACTTCTGCGACAGCGAATAACTATAGGAATTACGGAACAGCCAAACAGTATTGCAACTTTCCCAATAAGAATGATGCCTGGCAAGGTGCCGGAAGCACAGCATCTCAATTCTGGCTTGATGATGAAGGTATACTGCACTGTTACTGGTATCGCAAGAGCTCAGATAACTATTATTGGAATTCAGAAGTATATGTTTCTCCGATTGATGCTGATAACAAGTCTGAGGTACTTCAGTATGGCCTTGCACGTTTTGCGGCGATTTTAAATGCAAATTCGCCTACCAGCCAGATATCAATGACCAGATTCAGCCGTGCCCGTAAGAAAAACAATGATTATTTCACTGCCGAACAACTGGCTCTCTTAAACTGGACGACTGATACTGAACTGATTACGGCAGCGTTGAATCAGGAGTATGGCAACGGGACTGCTAACCGTACGGATACTCAAAATGGTCTTGACGTTTATAACTATGGTTTTACGGGTGATACAAGTACGGCAAGCGGTATTGATGCCTTTATTCATGATCTTACAAGAGGCTCTGGCGGAAATTACGCAGTTACATCAGGCAGTAACAATGCATCGAAATATCTGATTATTTTTACGGACGGAAAAGATACAGATAAAGATGATCCTGATAATTATTGGTATAATACCAGTTCGGCAAAAAACTTCACAGATGCATTGAAACAAAATGGATATACCGTTTTTACGGTAATGATGCAGTCTGCAGGCATGTCAGAAAGTGATGCGCAGGCTTCAGGAGTCTTCCTTAGAAACCTTTCCGGTAAAACCGGGGAAGATGGTAATACCAGAATAGATGGCAAGTATAAGTACTTCTTCAATTTCATGTACGATGATCCTCAGGCTCTGGTTGAAGCTTTTGAAACCATAGCCAAGGAAATCGCAAAGCCTCTTGAGGGGTATATGATCCGTGACTACATTGACCCTCGCTTTGACCTGATAGACGAAAATGGTACAATCCTGACGCGTCTGAACAGAGATGGTGTCTGGATGCCTCGTGCTATTTATACTGCTGATGGCAAACGTGCAATGCTGAAGTATGATACAGACAAGAAAATGTTCTATGTTGAGGTGGAGAATCAGTCTATTCCTACCTCTCCGGTAAGTGCTACTGATGTTACAGTCAATTCGACAGTGCTTACCGTGCGTGCCAAGGCCGACTTCCTTGGTGGAAATGACATGCTTACTAATGGCAACGGGAATGAGGAAAACTCGGTGTTTAAACCGAGAGACGGATATGATATTCAGGAGAACAATCCCATTGGAAAACACTCCGATACGAATACTTACCCCAGCAAAGATTTCCCGAAAACAACTACTGATCCGGCGACTTTAGATGTGGCACTGTCAAATTATGAGGATACGATATTCCTTGGTGAAGATTTCAAGCCGTATGACATACTGTTTAATGAAGTACAGGAAAAACGTAATGAAGAGACGGATTCCCGGGAAGTATATGTTGGTTACCTCGTTCGTGCCGGACAGAAACTGCATAATGATCCATTGTATTACATAAATATCCTGAAAACTGGAGAGATTCCTACCGGGGCATCAGCTCCGCTGAATACTGAAACAATCACCGCCATCACAGAAGGCGGGAAGGTAATGGGAGTTGAACTGCAGATTCCATACTATTACATAAAGGATGAAGAAGATAACCGTTCATATGCAGGCAGCGCACGTCATCAGGCTGATAAAGTCGGTATGGTAACATATATCTGGAAAGCAACAGATACCGGTAATCATACGTTAACAGACAATAATGCCTTAAAGGATTACACTTCAACCACGCTGGATACTGTACGCTATCAGCTTTCAATGACTTATACACCTGATGCTGCGAAGTACGACAGTCTAGACAGATTTGGCAGAGTAGTGAGCGACAGTATCGCCAATAATGGCAGTGCCAGGACGTTAACACTCACCAATCAGACCGGGCAGGATAAGCTGATTAAGGATCCTGTAGGTGCAGCGGCACAGCCAAAGACTACAATAACAAATCCGGAAACTCAGGGCCTTGCTGCAGTGCATGTGGTTGCTGGTAAGATCAAGCTTACAAAGCGATTCGAGATGTCTGAAGCGTCCTGGAACAGCCTTGTGGAAAAGGCCGGTGATGCAGGAGTGGCATTCAGCTTCCAGCTTGCGAAAGATGGAGAAGCATATGGTGAACCAGTAACCCTGAATTCTAAAACTGCAACGGTGACACGTTCCGGTGATTATGTGGAATTGTCAGACTGGGTCACCAACCTGCCTCAAGGTGATTATACGGTAACAGAAACAGCGATGCCTTCAGGGTTTACATTTGTGTCTGTTTCGGATGATCCGGTTGTAGCTGCCGACGGTGACGGCGGCGCAAATGGGACTTTGTTTGCGGCACCGACTGAGGGCACTGTAACCTGGAAACTTGGCCAGGCAGTAGGTGAAATCCCTTCAGCAACAACATACGCTTCCACTGATTTCACAGCTGCTAAGGTGAAGGATGACAATAAGGAAGTTGATCCTGATCTTACTAAGGCATATCTGAATGCACAGATTGGAAAGGGCATCATTTTGAATGAGCCGCCAATGGGTATTGATGTCACACTTAAGAAAGTGGATGTCAGCAATCTGTCGAATGATAATGCAGGCTTGTTGAAAGGTGCAACGTTTACAATCACAAAATATACGGACAGCAATTTCGACGTAATAGATACATCGAGTTCTGCCTGGTCACAGACGCTGGAAGACAAACTTGTAGATGGTGAATATACATTGAACGGGTTATTTGAATTCACAGGTCTGTCTGTGGGCTTCTACAAAATTGATGAGGCTGTTATGCCAGCCGGCTATATATCCATGACTGATGATCCTGTATTTGAGATCAGGAAAAATGCTGAGACATCTCAACCAGAGATAGTCCTCTACGAAAAAAATGGCGATTCGTATGTTGAAGTCGGCAGCGGGGCTACTGATATGGTTCGAATTGCGGCAGGAACTACTTTATATGTGGGAAATACTCCTGGCGCAGCACTGCCGCATACCGGCGGTAGTGGTACTGGACAGTTCGCGTTAATCGGAATCATACTCATTGCACTTGCTTGTATGGGACTTGTTCTGGTGAAAAATTGACATGGCATGCTGCTCGGCTTATCGTAGAATCGTTTGTGGTAACGATGATTGCGACGGTTACAGTTCTGTATAGGATTACAGGTTGTCAGCGAAAACAGTTGAGGCATCAATCAATTTGGATTTTGTTCTGGTTACATCACGATAACCAGCTGGATAAGTTATATCATTATCCAAAATTTAAACCGATCTGAAAGGATCGGTTTTATTAGTGTTGATATCCACAAACTAAATACAAGAATAAAATCAAGCATAGATATTTTTGGCAAAATATATAATATCTTCAAAATTCGATATAATACATAAAATGTTTTAAATGATACGTTGTTGTTGGAAACGAAAGCACCAGATGGATGTATTATCGGCGAGAACCCTATCACGATCCGTCTGACATTAAAGGATGAGTACAAAGATTACAAAGCTCCTTATTCAGTGATTACAAATATTACCAATACGCCATATAACTGGATGCAGAGTGTCCTGAATCTGGCATATGGGAATTCAAATGATGGTACCGGAGATGATGAAAAGTTCATCATTGAAGTATTTAACAATCCTGGTGTTGAACTACCTGCAACCGGCGGACCCGGCAGGAACATCTTCTTCCTGACCGGAGGCCTGCTGATGGGGATCGGGATTCTCCTGAAGAAATTCAGACATTAACACATAAGGCTGATCATGATGATGGTCAGCCTTCTTTCTGTTGTATTCGGCAGGGGAAAAAGGATAGAATGAATGGGACACTTAGAGGCGGATCTGATGTATCAGTTCATGGGATACTTCATCACCGCATAAGAGAAACCAGAACCTGCAGACGGGAGGAAAAGCGAATGAAGGAAGAACTGAAGAAACAGATGCTGACGAAAGAAGAAATCCGCACGATCCGTGCCATCCTGAAAAAGAAAAACGATATCACCGCTGAAGACTGGAGCACCATTGCCGACCTGCTGCTGCCGAAGTCTGTCATTACCTTCGACGCGGTCAATCCCGGCCTGATGGCCGACCAGCTGCCGATGGTGGATGGCTTCCTGCAGTTATTTACAAGCACCGGCGCTGCCAATGACTATCTTGACCACAATCCGGATTTATGTGAACTGGCCGGAAAGCAGTCTTTGGACCTGTATGCCGTTACCGTGGCCTATGCCATGGAAGTCGCAAAGAAGCACAACCTGCCCTTTGCCCTGGATATCCCGGTGGCAGGGGAAGGCATCTTCCTTGGCTATGACCCCGAGAACCATTGCTTTGACGTCTTTGTCGCTCGAGAGGAAGAAGAACCGCCGTTTATGTACGCGGCCTGATCAGACAATATGAAAGAGACAGCTGATTCTGAACATCAGCTGTCTCTTTTCAATGCTTATTCTTCGTAGCCGTTGGGATTATGCGACTGCCATCTCCAGGCATCTTCACACATATCTTCAAGGGTCTTTTCCGCTGTCCAGCCAAGCACTTCCTTTGCCTTGGAAGGATCCGAGTAGCACTGGGCAATGTCACCCGGGCGCTTTGGATCAATGACATACGGCAGGGTTTTGCCGCAGGCTTTTTCAAAGGCGTGGATAATGTCCATGACGCTGTAGCCGGTGCCGGTGCCAAGGTTGAAGATGCTGACGCCGGTCAGCTTTGCCATGGCTTCAATGGCCTTGACATGGCCTTTGGCCAGGTCGACAACATGGATGTAGTCCCTGACCCCGGTTCCATCGGGCGTGTCATAGTCATTGCCGAAGACATGAATCTTTTCGAGCTTGCCGCTGGCCACCTGGGCAACATACGGCAGCAGGTTGTTGGGAATGCCCTTGGGGTCTTCACCCATGGTTCCCGACGCATGGGCACCAATGGGATTGAAATACCGCAGCAGGACGACATTCCATTCCGGGTCACTCTTCCAGATATCGGTCAGGATCCTTTCCTGCATGGCCTTTGTCTCGCCATACGGGTTGGTCCTTTCCCCTAACGGGCAGTCTTCGGTGATGGGCACGAAGGCCGGATCGCCATAGACAGTGGCTGAAGAGGAGAAAACGATCTTCTTGCAGCCGTGATGCCTCATCACATCACATAAAGTCAGTGTGGATTCCAGGTTATTGTGGTAATACTCAATCGGCATCCTGGTCGATTCCCCGACCGCCTTGTAACCGGCAAAATGAATGACAGCTTCAATATTGCCTTCCTTTTCAAACAGCTGTTCCAGACCTGCTCTGTCCAGAATGTCAAGCTCATAGAATACCGGACGCTTACCGGTGATGGCCTCAATACGATCCAGTACAACGGTTTTGGAATTGTACAGATTATCCGCGATGACAACGTCGTAGCCTGCTTCCTGCAGTTCGACAACGGTATGGGAACCGATGAAGCCGGTTCCGCCCGTAACTAAGATTTTCATATGGTTGAATCCTCCGGTGTTCATTATATGCTTTTTTACGTCGTTGTTCTACTCCGAACGCAGGGCGGCGACAGGATCGCTGCGGGCCGCGGCACGGGAAGGGATGATGCCGCCGATCAGGGTTAAGACAATGCTTAACAGGATCAGAACAGCCGCAGCTCCCGGCGGCAGCGCAGCACTGACGGCATCGCTTTCCGCAACGGCGTGGATGATCTGGTTGGCCGGTATCAGCAGCAGTTCGGTAATGCCGATGCCGATGAGCCCTGCCAGTAAACCTACAATGAACGTCTCGGCATTGAATACCTGTGAGACATTCCGTTTGGAAGCGCCGATGGCACGCAGGATGCCGATTTCCTTCCTTCTTTCCAGGACGGAAATATAGGTGATGATGCCGATCATGATCGAAGAGACCACCAGGGAGATGGCAACAAAGGCAATCAGGACATAGCTGATGGTATTGATGATGTCGGTGATGTTCGACATCAGCGTACCGACCATGTCTGTATAGGTTATGACCTTGTCTTCGTCCTCTTCCTGCATTCTTTCGTTGTATTCATCCAGCAGCCTGACAATGTTTTCCTTGGCTTCAAAGTCAAAGGGGAAAATGGAAATGGAATCCGGTTTGTCCCGGTCGGCGTAGTTGAACAGCTTCATGTTGGACTCATAGGTTGCTGATGCATCGTTTGACATCATCGAGGTCATCAGTTCCTGCAGTTCGGTGGCGTTCATGTTCATTTTGAACGCATTCTGCAGTGCCTCGGGATTGATGGAAAAGCCTGACATCAGCTGGCTGATGCCGCTGGTGATGGCATTGGCGTAAGAACCCATCATGCCGGTGAAGATACCGGTGATCTGGCGGGTAATGTCCTCCAGGTGGATGGCATCCGCAATCCTTGCCCGGGCCGGTTCTGTGTCGAGGTAGCTCATCAGGGCTTCCCCGATCCTGTTCAGCTGCGGCCTTGCGTTTTCTTCCGCATAGCCCTGATAGCCGTTCAGCAGCGTATCCGTCAAAGCTGATACCTGTTCTTCGTCGATGTGGATGTCTGCCCGCAGGGTCTCGGTCAGATGCTGGGCGGAAGCCTGCAGGGAGGCCTGTCCTCTTTCAGAATTGAGATAGGCTTCAATGGGATTCTCCAGATCCGGGTTTTCACTGACATAGGCTTCATAATCGGCCAGGATTTCGGAAACCAGCGTCTGCATGGCATCAGAGGTCACCGTGACCATGCCGGAATCATTGATGATCTGCACCAGGGAAGAAGAAACAAGACTCCTGGTCTCTTCCAGCCGGAAATAATCCGTCAAGGCCGGGAACAGGTCGGTGATGTCAGACGATGGATCCTGCTTTGCATAATCCGTAAAGCCGGCTGACAGGTCCTGCAGCAGGACAGTCATGTCTTCTGCCCTGATGTTCTGGAACAGCGTGGAAATATCCAGATTTGGCATGCCGGGCATGGCTGACATGTCAAAGGAGAAACTGTTCATATCCGGGATGACGAAGGCTGACTGCAGCGCTTCTTCATCGATGGTGAACAGGGAATTCAGATCCATTTCCTCCTTTTCCTTCTCCTCTTCCTGGATGAAGGGTTCATTGGTGATGACGTTGATGTCCCTGGTTTTTAACTGACGCTGGACGATCTGAGCATCGGCAGCGGTATCAATCAGATAATCGGTGATGCCGGAATACAGCTGTACGCCGGAAGAAAGCATGCCGGAATCTTCATCATCCCTGAGCTGCACGACACCGGTTATGGTGATTTCCGGAGATTTCTTCAGCAGGGAAAGGACATAGTCTTCATCCTTGCTCTTGTCACGGTAGACACCGTATTCTTCATCATAGACATAGAACTTCGTGCTGTCGGCCAGACGGAAGCTGATGCCAACAAAATCAGCATAGGTATACGTAGAGACGGATTCATCCACATCGATATTCTCATTGGCCTGATAGGCCTGCATCATCCTGTCCAGCTCCCGGGCATCCTTTAAGCCCAGGTTATACAGCTGCATGTCGCTGATATAGCCGCTGGCCGTGACGACCAGGACTGCTTCGTTGATGTTTGTGGGCCAGTGGCCGGCCTTGACCTCATAATGGTCAATATACAGTGATTCCTCTTTCGGCAGGATCGAAAACAGATTGCCGCCGAAAGACATCATGCCCATCCGCATATTGCCCGAACGCGGGGACAGCTGCCGGTAAGAACTGTTTTCCAGCCGGTAGATATACGGCGTTACATCATAGTCATAGGCGATGGTGCGGGCATAGGAAGCAATTTCCTCATCCTGCTCAAAGAAGGTTTTCAAAGAGGCCAGGTCGTTGTTGGAAATCTGCTGCAGCAGGGCCGTGACCATTTTCCGCTCCGTGACTTCGGCATCGCTTTTTTCCTGCCCGGCCGATTCGAGCAGGGCGCTGAAGTCCGTGGCCGAGGATGTGATGGTCAGAGGATATTCCGACAGGGTATCCTCTTCCACCTGGTGGATATAGACATCCACACCGTTGGAAAGAGAAAGGATCAAGGCAATGCCGATGATGCCGATGGAGCCGGCGAAGGAGACCAGCAGGGTACGGGTCTTCTTGGTCAGCAGGTTGGTAAAGGACAATGCCAGAGCAGTCAGAAACGACATCGAAGCCCGGCCCATCTTTTTATGCACAGGCTCTTCTTCGTCGGTTGTGTAGGGGTTGCTGTCGGAAAGGATGCGGCCGTCCTTGAGCCTGACGATCCGGTTTGCATATAAATCTGCCAGCTCCGGGTTGTGGGTGACCATGACGACCAGCCTGTCCCGGGCTACTTCCTTTAAGAGCTCCATGATGGCAACACTTGTTTCCGAGTCGAGGGCGCCGGTCGGCTCATCCGCCAGCAGCACGGAAGGGTTGTTGACCAGGGCCCTGGCGATGGCAACACGCTGCATCTGGCCGCCCGACATCTGGTTGGGCTTTTTATGCAGCTGGTCGCCCAGGCCGACCCGGGTCAAAGCTTCCACCGCCCGCTCCCGCTTCTCTTTTCCCGAGACGCCGGAGATGGTCAGGGCCAGCTCGACATTGGCCAGCACCGACTGGTGGGGGATCAGGTTGTAGCTCTGAAAGACAAAGCCGATCGTGTGGTTGCGGTAGGCGTCCCAGTCCCGGTCTTTGTATTTCTTGGTGGAAATGCCGTTGATGATCAGGTCGCCGCTGTCATAGCGGTCCAGGCCGCCGATAATATTCAGCAAAGTTGTCTTGCCGGAGCCGGAAGGGCCCAGGATGGCGACAAATTCATTGTCACGCAGATCCAGGCTCACCCCGTCCAGTGCCTTCTGCACCAGGCTGCCGGTCCGGTATTCTTTGTGTACGTCTTTGATTCTCAGCATGGCTTTGCGTACCTCCTTAGCCATTGTACTAGTTCACTAATACAATGCGTATTATAAACGCTCTGTCACGGCTGTCAATCAAAATGCGCCGTACATCTCCCCGGCCACAAGCATTGAAAATTATAATAATAAGGAAAATCTTGTGAAGTAGAGGAAACGGTGGCAATTGGTTGAATTTCCAAGTAAAATAATGCCCGGGAGGATACGGCATGCCAAAATACAGCGTCAAAAAACCTTATACGATTCTGGTCCTGGTCATTGCGGTGATTGTCATCGGCTATGTTGCCCTGACTTCGATGACCCTCGACCTTTTGCCGCAGATTTCCCTGCCGTACCTGATTGTCATTGCCTCCTATCCCGGGGCCAGCGTGGAAAATGTCGAAAAGGAAGTTGCCCTGCCGCTGGAATCGGCCCTGGGCACGATCAACGGGGTTGCGGAAATCACCTCCATTTCCAACGAAAACTATGCCATTGTCGAGCTGGAATTCGAAGATGATACCGACATGGATACAGCCCTGGTCAAGGTCACTGCCGCCCTGAATACAGCCCGGAGTTCCCTGCCGGAAAATGCCGGCACGCCGCAGATCATGGAAGTATCCATGGACATGGTCGCCACCATGTACGCGGCAGTTTCACGGGAAGACTATGATATTTACAATATGTCCGACTTTGCCGAAACCGTCGTCATTCCTTCTCTGGAACGGCAGGAAGGCATTGCCTCGGTATCCGGCACCGGCCTGGTGGAAAAAAGCATCCAGGTCGAACTGAAGCAGGAAAAGATGGACGAGGTGAAACAGAGAATCCTCGATTATGTCAGCCAGCAGCTGGAAGACGGCAGAAAGCAGCTGGATGATGCCATGGCCCAGGTGGAGCAGGGGGAAAAAGAACTGGAAAACTCCCGTTCTTCCTTTGGTGAAACGCTGACCGAAGGCATCATGAGCCAGATGCTGCCGGGGGTGCAGAACCTTGCCGACAGGTTAGGGGAAGGACTTGACCAGGTAAGCAGCCAGGTGCAGGAACTGGAAGGCACCTACGGCATTTTCAGCGCCTATGGCGAACAGCTGCAGGAACAAAGACAACGGCTGCGGGAAATCCGCCAGGAAAGCTCACTGACCGCCATGCTTGGCGACCTGATCCGCCTGGGCGGGGACATCAGCCAGACCCTTTCCAGCATCCGCTATACCATACAGGCCGAAACTTCCCAGCTGCCGCAGACGGAAAACCCGGATGTCTTTGCTTCTTTATATGATGCGATTGGCCAGGCGGACGGCGCCATCGACGCACTGCCCGGTGCTCTGGACGGCATCGGCGACATGGGCGCCATGCTTTCCCAGGCCCAGCTTGACGCGGCCTACGGGTTCTCCACCGCCGCTTCCCAGCTTTCCGCTGCCCGGGCAAAACTGGATGAAGCGCTGGCTGCCTTTGAAAGCCAGAAAGACCAGGCTCTTGCGGCGGCAGACCTTTCCCAGATGTTTTCGGCGGCTGTTCTTTCCCAGCTGATCTATGCCCAGAACTTCGAAATGCCGGCCGGCTATGTCGATGATGAAAAGGACGGGTCATGGCTGCTGAAAGTCGGCGATACCTATGATACCCAGAACCAGCTGGTTTCCACGGTGCTTGCCAGTGTTGACGGCATCGGCGACATCCGCCTTTCTGATGTCGCTGAGATCACTGTCATCGACAATGCCATGGATTCCTATGCCCGAGTCAACGGCGATGATGCCGTGATCCTGGCCATATACAAGAGCGGTTCGGCCGGCACCAACGATGCGGCCAACAATATCCTGGATGCCTTTGCGGAAATGGAAGGACAGTATGATGGGCTGTCCTTTACGATCCTGATGAACCAGGGCGAATACATTGCCCTGATCATTTCCAGCGTGCTGTCTTCCATGCTGGTAGGGGCACTGCTTGCGATCATCGTGCTTGCCTTATTCCTGAAGGATGTCAAGCCGACCATTGTCGTTGCGGTTTCGATTCCCTTATCCGTGCTGACGGCAATCGTATGCATGTATTTCAGCGGCCTGTCCATGAACATGATGACCCTGTCCGGCTTGGCGCTTGGCATCGGCATGCTTGTCGATAATTCCGTCGTCGTCATGGAAAATATCTACCGCCTGCGCTCCCGCGGCATTGACGCCCCCAGAGCGGCCGTGCAGGGGACAAAACAGGTGGCCGGCTCCATCATTTCCTCCACCCTGACAACTATATGTGTGTTCATGCCGATGCTGTTTGCTTCCGGCATGGTCCGGGAACTGCTGGTGCCGATGGGCCTGACCATCACCTATACCCTGACCGCCTCCTTGGCGGTGGCGATGACGGTTGTGCCGGCATCGGCCTCAACCTTATTAAAAGATACAAAGCAGAAAGAACATCCCTGGTTTGACAAGATGACGTCTGTCTATGCCAGGGTGCTGAACTTCTTCCTGGACTTCAAGCTGCTGCCGATCCTGGCGTCTTCGCTGCTGCTGGCCCTCAGCGTCTATCTGGCCACGGTCACCGGCATTGTCATCATCCCTGACATGAATGCCGGCTACCTGCAGGTGCAGGCCACCATGCCCGATGTCTCTAGGGAAGAGGCATATCAGCTGGCGGATGAAGCGATGCAAAGGATCCTTGCCGTTGAGGATGTGGACAAGGTCGGCATGATGACCAGTTCCTCTACCGCGGCAATATTTACCGGCATGTCGGCCGGCAGTTCGGATTACCATTCCTATGCTGCCTACGTGCTTGTCAAAGAGGGCACTTCGACCAGGCGGGTGCGCCAGATGAAAGATGAAATCAACGCCATGTTTGAAGGGGATGAAATCAGCCTGACAGCCTCCCTGGCCGGCATGAGCGACCTTGGTTCCCTGATGTCCAGCGGCTTGACGCTGAACGTATACGGGGAAAATGAAGAAAAGACCGCCCAGGCTGTGGATGAGATCAAGGAAATCATCGGCGAGGTGGAAGGCTTTGAGAATATCTACGACAGCCGCAGTGCCGGGGCAGCCCAGCTGGCGGTGGAAATCAACCGCAACAAGGCGATGGAAAAGGGCATCACGGTGGCAGAAGTCTACCAGAAGATCGCCATGGCCCTGGTTTCCAGCGCGTCCAATACTTCGATTGCCGATATGGATGTCGTCGTCGTCAACCATGACGGTGCGTTAAAGAAAGAAGACCTCAACGACTTTGAAATCGATGCCAAAGGCACAAAGATCAGGCTTTCCGAGATTGCTTCCATCAAGGAGACAACTTCGCCGGCAGCCGTCTACCGGGCCAACCAGCGCCAGTACCTGCAGGTTGGGGCAGGCACGGCGGAAGGCTACAATACGACATTGTTAAGCAGGGAACTTGAAGCAAAGCTGAAGGACTATACACCGCCCGAAGGTGTCACCTACGCTTTGACCGGTGAAAGCGAACAGGTCAACGAAATGATCTGGCAGATGGCAAAGATGGCCGCCCTTGGCCTGGTGCTGATCTATCTGGTCATGGTGGCCCAGTTCCAGAGCCTTCTGTCACCCTTTATTGCCATGTTCACGATCCCGCTTGCCTTTACCGGCGGCTTCCTGGGCCTGCTGGCCTTCCGGGAACCGCTGTCCATCATTGCCTTAATGGGGTTTATCGTCCTGATGGGCACGGTTGTCAATAACGGCATCGTGTTTGTCGATTATACCAACCAGCTGCGGCTGCAGGGGCTTGACCGCCGCACCGCACTGACAGCTGCCGGCCAGACCCGCATGCGGCCGATCTGGATGACGGCGCTGACCACCATCCTGGCCATGACCCAGCTGATGATCGGCGATTCCCTGGGTGCCCAGATGTCCCGCGGCATGGCGATCGTCATTGCGGCCGGCCTGCTGTACGCGACCTTTATGACCCTGTTCATGGTGCCGGTCATGTACGATATCTTCTTCAAACGGCCGCCGCTGGAAATTGATGTCGGTTCGGATGAAAACCTCGAAGACATTGTCAATGATGCCGAAGAATACATGCAAAGGGCAGAAAATGTCTGATTCTGAAGAATGTGAACGTTTTCATACAGACAGTTAAGGGATTCTTAAGTTCAAAGCGGCGAAAAAGGTCTATACTATCGTCCATGGAACAGAATGGAATCGGACAGAGGCTTTACCTCTTATTGATACTGTCGACGGTTGTGATGTTTGCCGTCTGCCTGCTGGGCATCCGCTTCGGAGATGAGATCTCCATCAGCCTGCCTGTGCATGAAAAGAAAGAAACACCGTGGAACCTGCTGCTCGTCAACAGCAGAAACCCGCTGCCGGATGACTATACGATGACGCTTGTCACCCTGGCCAACAAGGAGATGGTGGATGAAAGGATCCTGCCGGACCTGCAGGCGATGTTTGATGACGCTCGAAGCCAGGGCATCGACCTGTTTGTCAGAAGCGGCTATCGCTCCAATGAAGACCAGGCGGTCCTGTTTGAAAACACCGTCCGGGAGTATATGGACCAGGGCCTCAGACACAAAGAAGCGGAAAAGGAAGCTGAGAAATACGTCATGCGGGCCGGCTGCAGCGAACACGCCACCGGCCTTGCGGTGGACATCAACACCAACGCAAGCGGTGAGCTGTATACATGGCTTTCCAACTACGCCTACGTCTACGGCTTCGTGCAGCGCTATCCTTCGGACAAAAGCGATATCACGCATGTGGAAAACGAACCCTGGCATTACCGCTATGTCGGAAAGGAAGCCGCAAAGATCATGGTTCAGGAAGGCCTGTGCCTGGAAGAATATCTTGAGAAATATGAATAGGGAAGGGCAGGCCAATGCTCTTCCTTTTTCATGTCCGCAAAAGGCTGTATGGTCATCGGGGCAGGGTGATGCCGGAATGTGAGGAATTCCTACTGCACCGTAACGGAAAAAAGTGTATGATAATGTCTGCTGCAAAAAGAAAGAAGGTGATCTGATGACGGCATGGAAACAGTTTTATCGTTATGAAATTCCCTATGAAACGGTGGCGGACAGCACGCCTGACTGCAGAATTGAATATGAGGATGTCCTGGAAGCGCTGCGGAACTTCGTGGCTGAATCAGCATCAATCCGTACAATCAAGGAAAAGTGGCTGTACCCGCTGATGCATCTTGATGACGAAGTCGGCCTGAAGGAAGCTGCCGGCATTGACCCGTCAGAAGATCTTGATGACGCTTTGGCAAATTCTCTCGACACGGTGCCTTTTGAAAGGAAGGCAACTCTGAGGCTGGTATTGTCCTACCTCTATGCCCAGGCCCTTGACCTGCTGGACAGCGACTGCCAGTCCTGTATTGAGATCATGGAGAATGTCCTTTACAACGAAGGGAAACCCGTGAGCCAGTGGCGTCTTTCCGACATGCAGAAAGTGCTGTTTGTCTGCGAGTTCTATGAAAGCGGCCGCGTGGATCTGGCCGATGAGGCGA
>JAFWCP010000541.1 GCA_017536845.1 Solobacterium sp.
ACCAGAGTCTTCGGCGGCAATGAGTTCCTCGGCGCTGTCATCGGTCTGATGATGGTTCACCCGGCCCTGACCAACGGCTGGAACGCAGCCAACGGCTACAATATCTGGTACCTGTTCGGCAAAGGCCTCAAGATCGGCAGCTACACACTCGGCCAGATCAACCAGCTCGGTTATCAGGGTCACGTCATCCCGGTCGTCATCGCGATCTGGCTGATGTGCAGGATTGAAAAGTATCTCCATGAACATGTTCCCGAAATGATCGACCTGTTCGTCACCCCGCTGTGCACAGTTCTTGCGACTGCACTGGTAACGTTCATGTTCATCGGCCCGGTCTTCTCCGGCCTTGAAACACTCGTCCTCAACTTTGCGACAAAGCTTGTTGCCAACCCGATCGGCGCCGGCGCCATGGGTGCGATTTACCCGGTTACCGTTGTCATGGGTCTGCATCATATGTACAACACGATTGAACTTGGCATGTTAAGTGCCGGCAACCTCAACACCTGGATGCCGATTGCTTCGGCCGCCAACTTTGCCCAGTTCGGTGCCTGCCTTGCCGTAGGTTTAAAGGCCCGCAACCAGAGAACAAAGACCATCGCGATCCCGTCCTCCATGTCCGCATCACTCGGTATCACGGAACCGGCGATCTTCGGTGTTAACATGCGTTTCATGAAGCCGTTTGTCTTCGGTGCAATCGGCGGCGCAGTCGGCGCACTGTTCGGCGCAATTACCAAAATCGGTGCGCATGCCAACGGCGTTACAGGTATCCCGGGCTATCTGATTGTCAACAACTATCTTGGTTATACAATCATGCTGGCGATTGCCGGCGGCATTGCCTTCGCCCTGACTTTCATCCTCTGGAAGGAAGATGCTGAAGACGTGGCGGCTGCTTCGGTAGTCGATACAATGCCGGAAGCGGAAGCCTTCGCAACCGCCAAGGGTTCTGTCACACAGCCTGTCATGGGCAAGATCATCCCTGCATCCGAAATTGCCGATCCTGTATTTGCCGGTGAAGCAATGGGACCTTCGATCGGTATTGAACCGACCGGTGAAACAGTCTATGCACCGTTTGACGGCGAAGTCATGATGGTCTTCCCGACCAAGCACGCCGTAGGCCTTGCCTCCAAGGACGGCATTGAAGTTCTGATCCATGTCGGTATCGATACTGTCTCCATGGACGGCAAGGGCTTCGAATCCTTCGTTGAACAGGGCCAGAAGGTTACCAAGGGCGACAAGCTGCTGTCCTTCGACCGTTCGGTCATCAAGGCGGAAGGTCACCCGGATACAGTCATCGTCGTTCTGACCAACGGCGCTGACCTCGGTGATGTCAAAAAAGCTGCCTAAGAGAACTCCATATTCTTTCTCTGAACAGTCTTCTCAATAAGAGGGACAATAAAGCGGTCTGACAAAGGCCGCTTTTTCTTATGTGCGCATGATGAAACAGGACTTATTGCCTTCTGCCGTATAGCATGATAAATACATCGAAAAGAGAATTACTGTCTTGACAGCCTTTTTGAGATGTACGAAAATGATTGCAGTCAAACCGATGAAGCGAAGATAACGGCAGATATGACCGCCAAGAGAGTTCCGGGTGCTGCGAAGGAATCGGACACAGTCTGTCAAATGGATCGCTGAGGGCAGAAGGAAAGGGAGACCGAGTATAATCTGACGCGAAGGGCTGCGTTAGTGTCCGGGGATATGACTGTATCCTGTCGAGCGCACGCTAGGCGTGAATGAGGGTGGCACCGCGGTATCATAATATCGTCCCTGACGGAAGGTTTTCTGTCAGGGATTTTTGTATTCAGGAGGCGGACATGGATATTCTCGAACAGCTTGCCGCAAAGGCAAGGCAAAGGACGGAAGAAAAAAAGAAGCTGGTGCCGTTTGA
This sequence comes from Solobacterium sp., assembly GCA_017536845.1. Next base: position 1,886 of record JAFWCP010000541.1, read on the forward strand.
GGAAATGCGGGCAGCCACCTATGCGGCGGCAGGAAACGGCTTCCCGTTTGAAGAGGCTCTTGGAAAAGAAGAGCTCTCGTTTATCTGCGAATGCAAGAAGGCTTCACCAAGCAAAGGCATCATCGCGGATGACTATGATCCCTGCCGGATTGCGAAAGAATACGAAAAGGTGGGGGCAGACGCGGTTTCGGTGCTGACCGAGCCGGCCTGGTTCCTGGGCAACGATGACCACCTGCGCCGGATTGTCAGGCAGGTAAGCATCCCGGTGCTGCGCAAGGACTTTACGGTGGATGCGTACATGATCTATGAGGCAAACCGGGGCATGGAGGAATACTGGACCGCTTTGACAGCATGCTCTTTGTGGCGCCTGTTGTGTATTTTTTCGCCAGGCTGTTCTGAGGTCACGACGTATG
>JAFWCP010000049.1 GCA_017536845.1 Solobacterium sp.
TGGCTATTACAGCCGGGCCAGGAACCTGAAAAAGTGTGCCGCTATCCTTACACAGCAGCATCAGGGAAAACTGCCTGCCGATTACAGCGCCTTGCGGAAACTGCCCGGCATCGGCCCGTATACGGCCGGAGCGATTGCGTCCATCTGCTATGACCTGCCCCATGCGGCCGTCGACGGCAATGTCCTGCGTGTACTGGCAAGGCTGTTCCGGTATGAGGAAGATATCCGTGACCCGAAAGTAGCTGCCCGTTTTGGAAACATCATTGAACAGGCATTTGAGAAAGGCGTTTCGCCTTCCCTTTTCAACCAGGCCATCATGGAGCTTGGCGAAACGGTGTGCCTGCCCAACGGGGTCCCTCATTGTGAAGCCTGCCCGTTATCAAAGAGCTGTCTTGCCTTGCAGGAACACCGTCTGGACACAATCCCGTACCGTTCAAAGAACAATGCCCGCAAAGTCAGGGAAAGGACCCTGCTGATTATCCGCGATGGGGAACGCTTTGTGGTCAGGAAACGGCCGGACAGAGGATTGCTGGCGGGGATGTACGAATTCATCGGCATTGAACGGCATCTGACAAAAAGCGAAGCGGTGCGGGAAGCTGAACAGCTTGGCTTTGAAGTATTGCATGTCAGCGCCCTGCCGGAAGGCGTACATATCTTCACCCACCTGGAATGGCATATGAAAGCCTATGAACTGCAGGTTTCCTCCCTGCATGAATACCCTTCCTTTTCCCGGGATGAACTGCAGGAAAGGGCCTTCCCTTCTGCCTTTAAGACCTGGATTGACTGGTATGCCCTGCGTCAGTGACATGACGCTTTTTTCTTTCAGGAACACTCAGCATCTGTCTGCCCGTTTCTCATCATTGATCCCCCTCACTTCGACCGTACGTCCAAGAAAAACAGCCTGCTGTCCGATCTGATACAATGGCAGAAATACAAACCGTAATAACGTGATGAAGTTATTTTATATTGTAGTAAAACACAGGAATTCTCTTCAGTTCTGTTTTATAATCATATAAACAAGCCGATCACGGTAAATGAAAGGAGAAAACGATGGATAAGTACGTATGTGTGTGCGGATATATTTATGATCCGGAAGTCGGGGATCCCGGCAATGGCATCGCACCCGGAACAGCTTTCGAAGATCTGCCGGAAGACTGGGTCTGTCCTGACTGCGGCGCCGGCAAGGAACTGTTCGAAAAGATGTAGTCCTTCTTAAGGAAACGTACCCGCGTTTCCTTTTTTTATTGCCGGCTCCGGACGGTTTCTGAAAGGGACAGTATGCGCATTTTCTCCCTTTTTCCGAAAACCTGCCCGCGAGGGGGATAGCCAGAACCCGCGATGACAAGTACAATGATTGCAAAGGAAACCGAAGCGTTTCGGAACAGGAGAAAGAAAATGAAAAAAAGTCTGTTAAGTGCCGTGATCTGCGCGGCCATGATGCTTCTGATGGTGCCGGTTCATGCGGCCATGCACCTGGTGTGGTTTACGGACACCTACAGCAAGCAGTTCTGGTATGAAAACGATCAGAGACAGGGTGTTCCCGGCGATCCGAAAAACATCTGGGACACCACCTACGGCCTGGAAAGAGGCCGGGAAATCTATGACCCGGGCAGTGATGCCTGGTACTGGCTGGACTCCATTTACGGCGGGGCCAAGGCAATGGACAAGGAAGTCTGGATGCCTTATATCTACCAGAGCGACATGGCCGCCGGCATCAACAAGCAGGGCAAATGGGTCCGCTACAACAGCAACGGTGCCATGATCAAGGGCTGGTACACCCCCGTCGGCAATGATGAGAAGCTGTATCCTGAGCAGCGTGACAACCTTTATTACTATGACCTGATCACCGGCGAAATGGTCAAGGGCTACAAAAACATCAATGGAAAAACCTACCACTTTGACGAGGTGACCGGCGTCCTGGATACGACGAAGGGTGATGACTACAGCTTCCCGTTCGGGATGCAGGAATTCCTGCAGCAGTTCCTGTTCGGCTATGGCAGGCTCAACGGCGAAATGGCCTACTCTGCTTCCAACCCCCTGGTCAACACCAACCAGACAGCAGTCAATGTCATTAAGGATTTCTTTCCCTGCGTGGATTACTCAGTCGGCCCGCTCTCATACAACTTTGAGCATTTATCAGGCACCGATCCGCTCGGCTGGTTCTCCAGCACGGAAGGATACCTTCGCTTTGATGCCGACAAAATCGACTGGCTGCGGGAACATGTGCTGAACATGTCCGCCTTTGACTTCAACAGAGAAGTCTATGATGCGGAAATGTCCGGTATTCTCTACCGCCAGGATTACGGCGACAACCATGCCTATTACCGTGCTTTCTATCCCCAGGGCCTCGAAGGCATGATTGCTGAAGTTGAGCTCGGCAGTTTCCGTCTGACAGGAGATATCTATGTCGTTGATTTTGTGACCCGCGGCTGGCACTGGAATAACGAAATCGGAGACTGGGAACAGAATGCCGGTGTCTCCGGCAAGTACAGAGCCTTCCTCTGGCAGAAGTCCTTCAACTCCAGCCCTTACTGGTCCATCATTGCCAACCGGGCAACCGCCAAAGGCTGATCCTTATTCACAAACGAGTATCCGCTCTTTCACGAACGGATACTCGTTTTTCATCTCTTCAGAATCACGCATCCGGACGGTGCGGCTTAAATCGGAAGAATATGAGGTTCTAAATCGGATAAATATCAGGTTTTAAATCGGAAGAATGTGAGGTTTTCGATCGGAAAAATGTGAATCTTATGCCTTTGCTGCTGTGAGCTTTTCCGCAATCATCTGCGCAGTACGGAACATCACGACCCGGCTGTCCATTTCCGTATTGCCCAGAATCCTGTTCTGCCAGGAACCGGCCAGGGAATCGGCCGCATAGAGAAAAGGGTAAAAGCCGATGCCTCTGAAGGAACATACTGCCTGTACGGCAGCGCATTCCATTTCAACGCAGATACAGCCCTCTCTGATCCGTGCTTCCTTATTGCGCACCGTCTCACGATAGAAGGCATCGGTGGTCCATGTCCTGCTTGTGGCATAAGGAATCCCTTCTCCTTCCAGGATTTCCTGCAGGCAGCGTGATCCGGGGATTTCAATGTAATCTGCCGCAGCTGCGTAATGATAGCTTGTCCCCTCATCCCGATACGCTGCGTCCGGTACGATCAGCCTGCCTGCTGGCAGGTCTGTCAGGGCCCCGCAGGAACCGAAAAGGATCAGCTTTTCCACGCCGAACAAGGCATGCAGTTCTTCCACCGAGGCAGCCGTTGTTGCTGCGCCGGTAATCGTCAGCAGCACGCCGATCTTTGTCCCATTGATCCTGAAGACCGGTGCCTTCATGCTTGCCGAACCAAGTCTTACGCGCTCGTCAACCTGTTCAACGATGCCTTCGGCCATCAGGTGGTCAACGAGCTTGTGTGAAAATGTCAGGATGAAGGTATGCATGGCATCCGGCACAAAAGCCGCCATTCTTCTTACCGTACGGGCGGGAGAAATGATCCCCTCCCCTTCTTTGTCAAAACTGTCCTGAATCATGATATTCCTCCTTGAATCAGAAACAGCGGCTTTCCGCCGCTGCTTCAGTGCTTACGAAATTGATCTGAGTTTTCTGAAGGCTTCTTCAGCCTGGGCTGTCATGCCGTTTTCCTTCAGGATATCCGCAGCCTGTTCCAGGACGTACCGGTTGTAGATGTTCCACCTGAAATCGCCATTAAGGATATCAAGGGCAGAAGCAGCAGCCTTGTCTTTATGTCCTGCCATATCCTGAGCAAACATGATGGCATGGTCGATTCCCGGACTGCCCGGCAGTTCCTTTCTTGCCGCATCCGCAAGCGCCAGTGCTTCTTCTTCCCTGCCCAGATCGAGCAATGCGGTTACCTGGTCTTTCCTTAATGCCCCGTGGTTTGCGCCGGCATCCATCGGCATCGCAAAGAAACGTTCCAGGAATTCCAGCTTTTCTTCCGGCGGCAGTGCCATTTCCAGATCCATCACCAGGTTGCTGAAAAAGACATCCCCACCGTTGGTCGCATCATCCAGCACCGTCTCCCCACGGTCATATGCCTTCTGCAGTTCTTCAAAAAGCAGTTCTTTGTTTTCCTCATAAAGCTCGGCAGCCCTTTCCTCATCGCCAGCTTCCGCAGCCTTCATGACCGCTTCATAGAACTGTCCGACCGGCGTATTATCCCCGCCCATATCCATGAAAAGCTTATCATTCATCATATAGTCCATGATCGGATCTTTCTTTTTCGGCTGCGGGGCAGGTTTTGGTGCTTCTGCCCTGGCGGTCTTTGCTTTCTTCAGCGCTTCTTCTATCTTTCTGCCATAGTCCTTGGCGTTAAGCCTGTAGCGGCCGTTAGGCATCAGTTCATAGCAGCTGCCAAGCAGTTCCAGCACTTTCTGATCGGCAGACTCCTTTGTTTCCATCTTCGTCAGAATTTCATGCAGTTTCTTTACATCTTTCGGCTTGCCGCGTCTGATCTGTTCCTTCAGTTCCTTTTCGGCAAGTGCCAGTACTTCTTTTTCCATGCTTTCCCCTTATAAACCTGTGATTTCCTTTGCTCTGGCAAGGTTTTTCTTTTCCACATAAATCACGTAAACATAGACCATGTTATCCGCGAAGTTGGATCCGGCCATGCCGCCGTGGTAATGGCTGATGCCCTGGTTGTAATGCAGGTTGCGGGAAAAAGTCGATTTGTTTTTCAGTGTTTTCATCTCATATGGGATTCCGTTCTTTTTCAAAGCCGACCAGATGGTGGCAATGTATTCAGCATTGCTGTCGGTGATCAGCTTCGCCCGGTTGAATACTGTAATCATGGAATATATCCTCCTGCAATGATTTTACCATATTAAAAAAGGAAGAAGTGTTCATGCTTCTTCCTTGGCTTCGGTTTTCTTTTCAAAACGGCGGACTTCCACCTTACGGGGTGCTTCCGGCTCGGCCTTCTTCACGGTTTTTCGGACAGCCGATGCTTTCCTTGCGGCTTTGCGTGCGGCAATGGCCTTGCGGGCATGCTGGGCTGTTTTCTTCATGACCTTCTTTTCCGGTTTCTTTTCCGGCATTGGCTTGTCCTGGATTTCACTGCCGTCTTCATACGTCCAGGCGCTGCGGTTGTCGCCGCCCCTGTGCATCAGGAAGCTGGCCGCTTCCGACAGCGATGCGAAGTGGGCAGATGACTCAAAGACCACCTTGCCGCCGTCCATTTCCTTGAGGATCTCCCGGTCATACAGGTCACGGAACACCGCCAGGAACTTCTTCATGTCGGTTTCCTGGTAGGCCTTCATCATTGTGCCGCTCAGGATCTCAATGTCGTTGTTGTGGTGGTAAAACGCCCGGGCCGAAACGGTCGGCGTATTCAGGACGATGATGTCCTTGGATGTGACCTGCACCGTCCTGCGCACGCCTTCGTTATTGGCGCCGTTGTACGGGTAGATTTCAATGATCCTGACGGCCAGTTCGTCGCAGCGCTTCAGGATATCCTCTACCGTCCAGTGCTTCATCTTCAGAAGGTTTTCATTCAGCCGGATATGGCTTGTCGCTGCCAGTACCTTTTTCTTGTAGGCAAAGTCCTCATTGCCCATGCGGGAGTTGTCATACTCGGCGCAAAGGGTCAGGTTGCCGATGAGGTTGGCATGGAAGGTATAATCATCATCTGTTTCCGCCCCGCAGTTTTTCTTCCACCAGTTGTTGGGATGCTGGGGCATGATGTGTTCAATGTTGAGCTCGGATAAATCAACGCGGGCATGGGAACCATGGTGCTCCAGCCGGTCCAGGACGGGCCGCAGGCACATCAGGGAATAGGCGTTGATCTCACGCATCTTGGCCTTGAGTTCCTTATCCGTAGGCATGGCCAGGGGCTTGCCGCGGTTGTAGGTGATCAGGCACTCTCTGGTAATGGCAATGATGTCGCTGCGGCCGCCGCGGTTGTAGGCGCTCATGACCGCCCGTAACAGGGACGGGAAATACCTTGCCAGCGGGCTTGTATCAATGCCGCACAGGGCCCGGCGGATCATGTAGGAATCGATCAGCCTGACCTGGGCCGCGAATTCACGTGAAGAAATCATTCCTTCGTCAAACAGGCGGTACATCTCCATCAGAAACGGTGCCGGCATGCGGTAGTCGGAGCGGCGAAAATCGGCCAGGGCCTTTTCCGCATCGGCATTCTCACAGTGTCCCTCATAGATATCGTGGTAATACCGGCAGTAGCGGTTGATCTCACGCAGCTTGGTTTCGGTGTCTTCCGAACGGTGGCTCCAGTACTTCTTGAACCCTTCATAGACGTCTTTGCGGGAATAAAGGTCATAGGTCTTTACAGCCAGGTAGAAGCGGAAGAATTCTTCGAGCTTGCGGGATTCGGGATACTGTTCTTCAAGGGGTTCCCAGTAAAA
>JAFWCP010000542.1 GCA_017536845.1 Solobacterium sp.
CAGCCGCATCCCCTTGCGGGGGATCTTCCATGCGGGCTGCCAGCAGCGGGTCCGGCCGGGAAGAATGTTCAGCAATAAACGCCCGCAGGGCGTGGTCAAAGATCAAGGCAGTATCTTCGGCGGAAGACCTGGCGTCCATGACGATCATGGTCTTCAGCTCTTCTTCGATTTCTTCGTTGAGCATCGGGTCATCAATGCCGAACAGGATCTTCATCAGGTCCAGGTCATTGACCAGGGTATTCTTCTCCCGGCGGCATTCTCGGAAGCGGACCAGCCAGTTCAGCGCTTCTTTCGCATTGCCGTCTTTCAGGCATTCCAGCATGAACAGGAAGGAAGCGTCTTTTTCATTGATATCCAGGGCGTGTTCATCCTCCCCGGCGGCAAAGGCCCCCAGCCAGCTGCCGTCCTCCTCGTCGGTATAGACGTGGTGCAGCAGGCGCTGCCGGCAGTTGTAGCGGATCCGGCGGGCTGCCCGGTTCCTTTCGTCATGCTCATCAAGATCCTTTTTCAGCTGCGCTTCCGCCGCCCGGAAACCGGCGGACCGGCCGTGCTCGGCAAAGCTGCGGTCCATCTCCTGCATGACTTCCTTGTTGCGGGCATACACCAGGTCAAGACAGCGCAGCCGCTCATCCAGCTTCTCGTGCACATGCTCATAATGCTCCACCAGCACATTGCCGGCATGCGTGGGCAGTTCCCGCACATACATGACATCTTCCTGCAGGTCCTGGATCTCCTCATTGAGGTCTCTCTGCTTGTGTCCAAAATATGCCATATCAGACCTGCATTCTTTCCAGCATCGACTGTGCTTCTTCCTTGTAGCCCTGCATCTGCGTCATTTCAATGCAGTATTCGTTGATCTCCTTCAGAACAGCTTCCGCCACTTCGGCCGTCGGCCGTTTGGTATCTTCTTTGAACAGGCGCAGGTAGGTCCAGAACAGCCAGCCAAGCGGGACCAGCGTCACCAGCATGAACACCGGCCGGATCGCCCAAAGGAACATTGTTCCTACCGCAATGGCCATCCAGATCATGTTGTTCCTTGAGAATGCCGTTTCGTATTCATCCGCCCGGTCTTTTTTCGCGGCTGCTGCCAGCACATCCTTATGCTGCTGTTCTTTTTCTGATTCCTCGCCAGGCGACACCGCCGCGGTAAAACCGTCATAGTCAATGACGAAGTTCTCGCTGTAGTGCTCAGCCTTCTCCAGCGCATCGGACAGAGTCGCTGCACATAACCGCAGCGCCTTGCGCTCGGAGGCGGGGTTTTCCATCATGCTGAGGCAGACATCCGCAAAGGTTTCCGTGCCGCTTTCTTCCTTGGCTTCTTCGATTTCCTGGCCATGGGCATCCAGCACCCGCTGGTAATACTGCCTGCGGGCGATGATTTCCTTTTCTTCCCCGTCAGGCTCATCGATCAGCTTCAGCAGCTCGGTTTCTTTCAGAAGCTTGCTGAAGGCGCCTTCCATCTGGCTGTTCTCCTGCACCGAGGCATTCTGCAGCCTGTCCCAAAGCCGCTGATAGCCCTTGTATTCCTGGTACAGGCGGATATGGTGCTCGGCATTCTGGGTATGGTCGGCCATTTCCTGATAGGGGAAGGGCGAAGGCGCCGGGGTGGCCGCCAGGTGGCTGACAAAGCCTTCCCGCAGGCGGTCACGTGATTCATACGCACACGCGGCCAGCCTTTCTTCCGCCTGTTCCACGGTGCCGAAGACACCGTTCATATACGCTTCCAGAAGGATGCGGCCATGGCTGTCAACCATCTGCGGGTCAAGCCCGTCGAGATAACGCAGCAGCCATTCCCGGGCATCGGTCTCGATGCCAAAGCGCAGGAAAAGCAGGGTGAAGAACAACGCTGTCTTTTCCCTGTTTTTCAGCATCGCCTGCTGGATGCAGATGTCATAGACTTCCTCATCCTGGACCAGCCTTGCCTGCAGGGCATAGTAAGCATCGCTCAGCCAGTAGGACGAAGACGACGACCACATCTGCTGCAGGATGTCCTTGCCGGAAAGCTCCCCGGCAAGGCTGCCGCGGTCAAACCGGCTGATCAAAGCCCGGACAGCATCCCGGGTTTCCTTATTGGCAGCACAGCGCTGGGCAATCAGCTGGTCGGTGATCAGGATGTTGTCACGGGCCGTCAACTGCCGCTCCGCCCGGACGACTTCCTCATGGAAGCGGCTGATCTGGTGCATCAGGTCCTCAGACTGCCTTTCGATGACCTCGGAAGCCTGCTTCAGAAGGTCCAGGTCGGCATCCACCCGCAGCTGGAACCCTTCCACGCTGTCACGGAATTCCTGCGCCGTATTGCGTATGGTTTCTTCTTTCTTTTCTTCCGAAATCTCACTCATTCCTGTTCTCCCTGCACAAACGCCTTTTTCAGCGCCCGGCTCTGTTTTTCATAGGCTTCATACATCTGGTTCCACGTTTTCAGCTCGGCCTGCACACCGGCAATCTGCGCATTGAGCGTATCCATTTCACTTCTTGTCCGCCTGACCCCGGATACCGCCTGGCTCACCAGCCCGCCAATGGCAATGGCAAGGCCAAAGACAAGGACGGCACGGTATTCCGGCACCGACAGAAGCCCGGCAAGGCAGCCGGCAAACAGGACATACAGCCCCATTGTCCGCCACGAGCCAAACACGTAGGCTTCCGAGCGCTGGGCAAACAGCCTGGCACCGGCATCGGACGGCTGACGGAAGGTGTCGAGATACAGCTGCCCGCCGCAGACGGCAACCGCCGCCAGCACGACCAGCCAGCCCCACGGCCCGATCAGCACCGCATACAGCACCGCCATGATAAGCAAGCCGGCGCAGACCATCCGGAACCAGCCGAACTTCCCCCCGGCCAGGACCGTTTCCTCATCTGCCCTGACCCTCAGCTGCACACCGTCAAAGTCGCAGTAGACATGGTCGGGAATGCGCACCCTGTTCGCCCGCATCAGCTCCCGGAACCCTTCTGCAATCTCTTCTTCAAACAGCTTCCGGGCAAGCCGGGACAGCGCCCCGCTTTCCTCAAACACCGCCTTCCGCCAGAATTCCGCCAGGGGGACATCCTCCTTGACCCTGCGGCCGGGGAAGATGACATTGAGGTTCTCGCTTTCATCCGCATCCTCGGCATCGATAAAGGCATCAAACTGCGGCCGGAAGGTTTCCGGCGCGGCTTCCTCCTGCGGGGCCAGCAGGTTTTCCTTACGGGCATCCTGCAGGATTTCCATCAGGCTGTCATAGTCACGGGAATACTTCTTCAGCAGCGGGAATTCTTCCGTCACCGGCAGCTTCCGGCTGAGGAAATACTGTTTCACCTCACTCTGGATATAGGGCCGGATGCAGTCGACATTGGCTTGCAGGGCCTTCTGGATATCCTTATGCCAGGGAATCAAGCCGCTCTGCTGGAAGCAGAGGAAGTCACGGTATTCCACGCCCACGCCGGTTTCCAGATCCAGGTCAAGATACTTCCGGTAATAGGCACCGGCATGGTAGCGGTCTTTCAGCAATGCGCAGATATAGACAATATAGGCATAGACCTTTTCCGGATTGTCCTTGCGGGCGGATTCGAGATAGTGCTGTTCCTCCGTTTCCTGATAGAGGGCAATGTCACGCAGCCAGCAGGACGGGCATTTCTTCAGCTCTTCGACATAGACATCACGATGGGCGGGGTCATGGTACATCGCCTTGACCAGGGCCCGTACCTTCAGCTTGAAACCATGCTTCAGGATATACTCATCAACATTCGATTTGAAAAGAGCGGTTGATATGCTTTCTTCCACCGCTTCCCTGTATTGTTCCTGTTCCTCGACAAACATTTCCGTCAAGGACCGCAGGTCCCCGGCGATGCCTTCCTGCACCAGCCGGAAACGGGCCATGCTGTCGGTCAGGGCGGCGGAAGTGTTCTTCAGCAGTGAAGTGCTCTGCTGCAGGGCCATGCCTCCCTTTACAAACATTTCCTGCAGCTCGTCCCTTTCCTGCTCTGCTTTCCGGATATCTTCATATGTGCTTTCTGTATCTGCCATAGGGATATTGTACCGCAATTTGATTCAGACCGTACATTGTTATTTTCCTGCTTTTCATATACAATAATTCCAGCATAAGTGAGGTTGCAGTATGGAAAACCGGATGACAGATGAATACCTGCAGTTTTTATCAAGACTTGAAGCAAAGGAAATGATCTCCTATATGATCAAAGCCGGGGCCGATGATGCGCTGATCGCGAAAATCGTCAACCAGTATTACGGCTACGATACCGAAATGACAAATCTGCTTCTTCAGGAACTCCGTTCGGAAGCGGACTGATGATCGCATGGTCAGCCGGACATCCGTCCGGTTTTTTTCTTTTGAAAGGGACCTTGCGGTCCCTTTTTCCTACAGCCATTTTTTTCTTCTGAAATAGATCAGTGAAGCGATCACGATCAGGATGCACAGCACGATGACGCCCGGATAGCCGAACTGCCATGTCAGCTCCGGCATGTTCTGGAAATTCATGCCGAACCAGCCGGTGATCAGCGTCAAAGGCATGAAGATGGTGGCAATGACCGTCAGGTAGGTCATGAGGTTGTTCTGCCGGATCGAAAGCTGTTCAGAGACAAGGTCACGCAGCTGGGAGATGTATTCCCGCAGCCGCACCACCTGGTCATTGAGCCGCTCCGCCCGGTCCGACAGAAGCCGGAAATAACGAAGGTTGTCTTCCTGGAAGAAGTTGTTTTCGTTTTCTTCCAGTTCCTTGGCAACATCCATCATGTGTTCATAATGGGTATGCATGTCCAGCAGGTCATAGCGGATATCATTGAGCTGCACCGGATAGGATTCAATCCTGCCCTTCATGATGTCATCTTCCATCAGGCTCAGCTCCCGCTCGATGTTTTCAATCAGGGCCGGATCATCAATGATGGTTTCTTCCAGGAAGTCATACAGGAAACGCTCCAGCGAAGGCAGGCGCCATTTCCTTGTCAGGTGGATCTTTTCCACCAGCTTTTCCGAATAGTCATCATTGTCGATCAGGATGATGCCGGTTTCGTCCAGGGCAAAGGCCAGCTTGAACTTTTTCTCGCTGAAGTTGATATGGTCGGGGATGTTCAGGGTCCCGGTCAGGGAATCGTAGTTGACGATCGCCTTGGTTTCATGGATCTGGTTCAGGTCAAGATCCATATCAATGCCCATGTTGAAGACCGGTTTGGCCTCGATGTATTCATCCACGGTCAGCACCGCCACATAGGGAGGGTTCTTCACCGCCTCTTCCCGGCTGCACGGGATCAGTGATTCTCTGATGAAATAATATGACATACACTCATTCTCCGCTTTTCATTATATCCTGTACTCACATTCGGTGCGATGAAAAATGCCGAAGGCTACAGGCCGCTTTCCTTCTGGTACGCAGCAATGGCCCTGACCGCCTCTTCGACAAGCCGGCCGGTATTTGTTTCCGTGACGCCGATGATCACGCTGTCGCAATGAGACAAAGGGATCAGGAAGCGGGCCGCATCGCTGCAGCCCACGGCGGCCGCCATTTCCGCCGTCACTTCCCCCAGCATGGAATCGGCAATCGCGATGCCGATGGGGCCGACGATGACATCGGCCTTGCGGCAGCACACCTTTACGGCGTTTTCCCCGGTGGCCGCATGGTCGCAGCCGGCCTTGATCATGGCCGAAGTAGCCAGGGAGTTGGTGCCGACCGCAGTGATTTCAATATTGGCAAGCGAGGCCTTCAGGCAGCTGATCAGCTGGCGGCCGATGCCGCCGCCCTGGGCGTCAATGACCAGGATTTTCATAGATCCTCCAATGCTTCGGAAATGGCCGGCAGAATCTGCTTCTTGCGTGAGAACACATGCTTTTTGAGGCTGTGGTCTTCATCCTTGAGCGCTTCCGCAATCAGCGGCCCCTTTTCACCGGCGGTATAGAATACCGTACCGTCTTCCATGACGGATGTAAAGGCGACAACGAGCAGGTCGAGATCCTTTTTCACAACCAGTGATTCCATGTCTTCCATGATTTCCGCTTCCCTTTCCTTCATCTTCTCGGCGCTGGTGACGATGACCTGCGAGACCATCGTATGCATGCCGTTGATGTCGTAGTACTTGATATCCTGGACAATCATCTCATGGATGCTCTGGTCCGGGTCGGAAGCGGAAGCGGCAAACATCTCGGCCGCAAAGTCTTCGATTTCGAGATCCGCCAGGGCGACAAGCAGGTTGCCGATGCGGCGGTCTTTGTCGGTGGTGGTCGGCGACTGGAAGACCAGCGTATCCGACAGCACCGCGCCCAATAACAGCCCGGCCAGCTTCTGGGGGATGGGAATCTGGTTCTCGATGAACATCGTCGCAATGATGGTGGCGGTCGAGCCGACAATTTCGTTGCGGAAGGAGACCGGCTGCGAGGTCATGAAGTCGTTGATCCGGTGGTGGTCGATGACCTCGAGGATCTGTGCCTTTTCAATGTTGCGCACCGACTGCGAGAATTCGTTGTGGTCCACAAGGACAATCCGCCTGTTCCTGTGGTTGAGGATATGGAAACGCGAGACATAGCCGATCAGGTGCTCGTCAGCATCCACAACCGGATAGGAGCGGAACCTTGATTTCAGCATCTTCTTGCCGGCGTCTTCGCAGTATTCCGTCCCTTTGAACCGGACGACCTTTTCCCGCATGACAAGCTTCACGGGCGGGGCCAGGAACAGGTAACGGGAAGTATTCATGGTGCCGTGTCCGGAAATGATCAAGGCGCAGTGGTGTTCCTTCGCCGCGGCGATGACCGTTTCACTGAGCTGGCTTGTCCATACCATTATCAGCATCCCTGCCCCCCGCGCAATGACATCGAGCTGTGCTTCTTCGTCATTGCCCAGGATCACAATCCTGTCCTGCAGTTCATACAGGGAAGCGCCTTTTGTCGAATAGGCGATGATGGACACCTTGCCGTTGATGTGCAGCCTGGGATCATCATAGATCAGCTGCCCGTCAATGGCGGCCGCCATGTCGGACGGTGCCGTGTGCTTCAGCAGTTCGATTTCCGCCGCCGTATCGCCTAAGCCCAGATTGGCCAGGTCGCTTTTGGAGACATACCCCACCAGGCCGGATTCATCGCAGACGGCAAAGGAATTGCGGTTTGTTTCGTGCATCAGCCGCACCGTCTCCCGGATGGTTGTGGCCGGGGTGACATACTCCGGCGGGTCCAGGTCGATTTCCTTCAGCGTCTTGCGGCCGTCGGTCAGAAGGATCGGTTCGGGATATTCAAAACGGTCGAGCAGGTATTTGGTTTCACTGTTGAGATCGCCCAGCCGGCAGGGCACGGCTTTCTGGCCGCCGCAGCGCTTGAAAAAGGCATAGGCAATCGCACTGACCACAGAATCGGTATCAGGATGTCTGTGACCGGTAATGTAAATGGGATCATCTTTCATCATTCATTCTCCTTTTCAGCCAGGCCTGTGCCTCTTCGGCAGCCTGTTCCATGCGCTGATCCTGAAAGGCAAAGCGGCTGACCATCTTTCTGATATTGCCCTGCCGCAGCGTTTCTTCCATGGCGCAGGCATAATTCAGGTCATATACCGTGGCAATGCCGCCAAGCCAGATATCCGCCGGCGTGCGGCGGTCCTGGGAGCGGATGCATTCATGCCGCATGAACGTCTCAAAACAGGGCGGGCTGATGAAGCTTGCTTCCATCTGCTGTTCGCTGATGTCGCAGATATCCGCCAGCGGATCTGACGCCCGGACGCGGAAGATATCGATTTTATCGGCATCCCGCAGAAGGCGGACATGCTTCATGATGCGGGCATCTTCAATTACCTCAGGATGCAGGCGGTTGTGGTTGATCACGGCGGTCAGGATCAGATTGTCACAGGTGTCGGTTTCAATGAACTGCCGCAGCAGGCTGTCTTTGCTCAGCTCGCGGACGCTTAAGAGGGCGTGGTTCTCGCTTTTTGCGTCCATAAAGGTGCCGTAGCGGCGGATCTGTTCAAACCGGCCGATATCATGAAGCAGGCCGATCAGCCAGGCAAGCTGGATGTCTTCTTCCTGCCAGCCCAGTTTTTCCGCCAGCATTTCCGCAATTGAAGCAACATTGTACGTATGGACGATCTTCAGGACGACTTTCCCATCCTTGGTATCATACCTGCGGATATAGTCCTGAAAGGCTGCCATCGCTTTCTGTTTAAGAAAAGATGACATGTTTCTGCCATCTTCTTTCATCAGAACGGAATATCGTCGGGATCCAGATTACCGTAGCCGTCGTCTTCGTCTTCTTCTTCGCACTCCCTGGCAAAGTCCTGGAATTCGGCCATGAGGCCCTTTTCCTCGATGAACCTGAGCGCGTATTCTTCCCAGTCATCAGGCAGGTCAAACTCATCCTTCAGGTATTCGACCGAGGCAAGCTTGTCCGCGACCTTGACGGCGATCCGGTCGGAGACAATCTCAATCATATCGTCCATCATCCGGGCCGAACGGCTCCATTCGTCTAAGTCGAAATCGTCATCATCGTCATCATCGTCATCA
>JAFWCP010000543.1 GCA_017536845.1 Solobacterium sp.
CTAAGTCGGCGACAATCATATAAATGGTGGAGGTTAACGGGCTCGAACCGCTGACCCTCTGCTTGTAAGGCAGATGCTCTCCCAACTGAGCTAAACCTCCATACACTTTCTTTTTCAAAGCGCTTATAAAGTATACTCTGAGAGAATCGTAAAGTCAACGGCATTTTTGAAATTTTGCAAAATTTTTTTTACAGATCCGGTTCCAGGTCAATAAAGCACACTTCCGGGTTGTTGCAGAAGCGGAAAAACCATGGCGCTCCGGAAGCCAGCCCGCGGCTGATGAACAGGTACCGCTGTTTCCCCAGAACGTGCAGCCCTTCCGTATAGCGGGGAAAGAAGCCCTGCTGCGGGGCAATGATGCCGCAATGGGTAAACGGCAGCCGCCACTGGCCGCCGTGCGCGTGGCCGCTGATGACGAGGTCAAACGGCGTTTCCGCATAGAACGGCATATAATGCGGCCGATGGGAGATCAGGATATGGTATTTATCGGTATGGATCCATTTTTGCATCTGCCCGCCGGCAAAGGAAGGCATGTCGCCCTGGTCGCTCATGCCGGTAATCTCGAGATCCCCCGTCTCCATGCCGGTATTCTCCAGCACGTGCACGCCCTTCTGCCTGAGCTTTCTTCTGAGTTCATTGATCTCAGGCAGATAGACGTCATGATTGCCGGAAGTGAAGAAAACCGGATAGCCCTTCAGGGAATCAATCAGGTCAAAGGATATCGAAAAATCACGGCCCGTATCAAACAGGTCGCCGGGAATGATGACCAGGTCCGGCTTTGCCTCGTCGACAATCTTCCGGATCTTCGGAAACCGCCGGCAATGCACATCCGCCAGCACGCACAGCCTCGTCTTCCGTTTCAGCTTTTCTGATTTCACCGTCCGGTATGTCACATCCATCCGCCATGGCAGGCCGAGAAGGAACAGCAGTACGGCAATGCATCCCAACCATAACATGACTCACATTGTACCATATGCTTTGCTTGCCATTCTTTGCTTTTTCATTAAAATAGTTGGCATGAAGACATATTATCAGGCCGCCGGCGTCAGGCTTGCCGGCAATATTGAAATCGGTGAGGATGTCTCGCTCTGGTACAACGCCGTCCTGCGCACCGACGAAACAACGTCCCTCAGGATCGGCCGGGGCACCAACATCCAGGACCTGGTCATGATCCATGCCGACTTTGGCCATACGGTGGAAATCGGCGAATACGTCACGGTCGGCCACAGCGCCATCCTGCACGGCTGCGTGATCGGAAACAACAGCCTTATCGGCATGGGCGCCATCGTCATGGACAACGCCGTCATACCGCCTTACAGCCTCGTAGCGGCCGGGGCCCTGGTTTCCCAGGGAAAAACCTATCCGGAACGGTGTCTGATCATGGGCGCTCCGGCAAAGGCGGTCAGGCCGTTAACAGAGGAAGAATGCCGGCGCCTTGAACAGTCCGCCCGCCATTACATCAAAGAAGCCGCCCGTTCGCTTCCTGCATACGAAAAAGAAACAGAGTCTTAAGAGATTCTGTTTCTTCTTTGTATCATTGCTTCATATAATGAGCGGATGCACAGTTCGAACTCTTCTTCATCCACGCCGATGATCAGGCTCATGCCGGAGAAGCCGGCGTCGATGCATCTGACGTTCACGCCTGCCTCGGCCACCGCATTGAGCAGGGAAGCCGCAAAGCCGACCCGGCCGAAACCGGCGCCGACAACCGCCACCAGGGCGAGGTTGTCCTCGATGGTTACGATGTCCGGATGGACGGCCATGACGAGTTCCTCAACAAGCTCTTCCCGTTCAAATTTGATCGCGGCCGAGGCCACCAGGATGCTCATGGTATCGACCGATGTCGGCAGATCTCGAAGGCAACGTGATGGTTTGCCAGAACCTGCATGACCTTGGCCCCGAACCCGACTTCCGCATTCATTAGCGCCTTTTCGATCTGGATGTTCGAAAAGCCTTTCTTGCCGGCGATGCCAAGCACCATCCGGTCCTTCTGCTTTTCTGCTGTAATCAGCGTGCCCGGCTGTTCGGGATGGTCGGTATTGCGGATATAGATCGGAATTCCGGCCCGGCGGCATGGGAAGACCGCTTCTTCATGCAGGACGGTGGCCCCCATATACGACAGTTCCCGCAGTTCATCATAGCTGACGCTGGTCATCGTTTCCGGATTCTCGACGATCCGCGGGTCGGCGCACAGCAGGCCGTTGACATCGGTCCAGTTTTCGTACAGCTCCGAAGAAGTGGCTCTTGCGACCAGGGCGCCGGTGATATCCGATCCGCCCCTGGAAAAGGTGCGGACCCTTCCCTTTTCGTCCCGGCCGTAAAAACCGGGCAGGACAGCGTATTCCAGGTCTCCCAGACGGTCGGCGAGGGCATCATAGGTCTTGAGCTCATCCAGCTTGCCGCGCTCGAAGAAGACGCAGTCAGCCGCATCCACAAACGGGAAACCAAGGGCAGCCGCCGTGATCTTGGCACTGAGGTATTCACCTCTTGAGGCAACATAATCCTGTCCCAGGTCCATGTTCTGCCTGATGATCTTCATTTCTTCCCGGACATCGACACTGACGCCAAGATCCGCCGCAATCTCCGCAAAGCGCTGTTCCACCAGGGCGATGACATCTTCATACTCACGGTTCTTGCGGTATTCTTCATATGCCCGGTACAGGAGGTCGGTAACCTTGATATCCAGCCGCTGCCGGCGGCCCGGGGCAGAGACGACGATATACCTTCTCTGCGGGTCCTCCCTGACAATCTTCATGACTTTCTCAATCTGACTGCCGCTGGCGACGGAACTGCCGCCGAATTTTGCTGTAATCATAGGTAACCCTCCTTAACCGCCCAGTATGATACCACAGATTTTCAGTTTTCAAGATCCTTCATATCATACATGCCGGGCTTCTGTTTCACTAAGAAGAACGCCGCCTTGACGGCACCGTCCGCAAAGACCGCCCGCTGGAAGGCCTGATGGGTCAGGACCAGGCATTCGTTGTCGGTGCGGATATACACCTCATGCGTACCGGTTTCACTGCCCATGCGCAGTGAATGGATGCCCACTTCCTGTTTTGTGCGTTTGCCGTTTTCATGCCGGCCGATAACAAACTCGGCATCTTCCCTGGCATTCTTGACAGCCCTTGCAAGCATCAGGGCCGTGCCGGAAGGCACGTCCAGCTTCTGGTTGTGATGCTTTTCAACAATTTCAATATCCGCTTCCGGGAACATCCGGGCCGCCTTTTCCACCAGGTC
>JAFWCP010000544.1 GCA_017536845.1 Solobacterium sp.
AGGCTGGCCGACATGCGTCTGGCCGCAGCGGATGACCCCAAGGTCAAACCGGAAACCTTAACCGCCAAGGAAAATGCGGTAAACAACTGCCTCAATGCCCTGAAGGAGAAAAACTACAGCCGCTACTGCACGGCGCTGGAAAACCTTGTCCTGGTGCCGACTCCCCCGTCTACCAAAAATGAACGGTATACGAAAATCCGGACGCGGCTGTCGGACGGCATCAAGGACCTGCTTGCCGTCCGTTATGAAAAGGACGTATTCATCAAGGACCACAATGACCTTTCGCCGTACATGATGGAACTGATTGACCTGGCCCGCATGACCTGGCAGCTGTTCATGGCGAAAAAGGAAGAAGAAACGGCCATGGACTTTGCGGATATGGAACGGTTTGCCTGGAACATCCTTTTAAGCAGCGATTCCTTCGTCGCCAAGCTCATCGCCGATGGTTTTGAAGAGATCATGGTCGATGAATTCCAGGATACCAGTTACCTGCAGAATGCCATCATCGAAAAGATCTCCCGCGGCAATAATGTTTTCCGGGTCGGCGATGTCAAACAGTCCATCTACCGCTTCCGCCAGGCAAGGCCTGACCTGATGCGGGGGTTAATGAAGGATGAAGACACCATCCGCATCACCCTGCGCCATAACTACCGTTCGAAGAAAAGCATTGTCGCCTTTACCAACCTGCTGTTTGGCCGGCTGATGAATGTCGAAGGCTGCCGGGATACGTATGATGACAATGACAAGGTCTCCATCGGTGCCCCGCACCAGGAAGAAGACCACGACGTCCCGGTCATCTTTGACCTGTTTGTCGGTGATGATCCTGAATACACCAACAAGGAAAGAAAGGCATATGCCATTGCTGGCCGCATCCTGAAGATGATGAAAGAAGATGAAACCCTTTCCTTCCGCAGCTTCTGCGTGCTGGTCAAGGCCCATAACGACAAGATCCCCTTACGCCAGGCCTTTGACCTGTACGGCATCCCGTATGAGATTGATGCCCGGGAAGGCTTCTACTCCTCGCAGTTATGCCGTGTCTTCCTGGCCATGATCCGCTTCATGCTGGATCCTGAGGATGCCATTTCCCTGACTGCCGTTCTGACATCGGCCTTCTATGGCTTTGCGGATGAAGAACTTGCCTTATTGAAGATCAGGCATGGTTCCATCCTCAAGGGCGGCACAGAAGAACATCCGGAAATCCCTGAAGAATTCCATGAACTCCGCATGATCAGTGAAACGCAGGGCATCCTGCCGCTGTTTGCGGAAATTGCAAGACGGCATGACTTTTTCAGCCGCCTGGATGATAAGCAGCAGGCCAACTTCGACTACCTGTTCGACCAGGTCATGCACAGCGACATTGCCGACCTGCACAGCCTGCTGAATATGATGGAAGCAGGAGAAGATGAAAAAAGCTCGGAAGCTTCCGCCTCCGGCAGTGATGATGATGTCGTCACCGTCACCACCATCCACCAGTCCAAGGGTTTGCAGTACCCGGTTGTCTTCCTGTGGAGCTCTTCCCTGAACGCCTTCCAGGATGCCCGGAATGCCGTCTTTGTCCACGAGCATATCGTTTCCGCAAAGCATATCACCTTTCCCTGGCTTTTACGCCACAATACCATTGAGCAGATGGCTGCTTCCTTTCTGGCTTCAAATGAAGACCTGGAAGAATACATCCGGCTGCTGTATGTCGCCGTCACCAGAGCGGAAAAAAGGCTGTTCATCGTCGACAGGGTCAGGGAAGAACCGCTTGTGAGGCCGATCAATGCCGCTTTGTTAAATGACCGGAAAGGCTTTACCAGCCTGATCCTCTCCGCCCTGCCCGACTGTTCCCTCTTCCATCGGGAATACCCGGAAATCGAACTGCCGCAAGGAGCACAGAAGCGGAAGAAAACATATGCCGACAGCCTGCCGAAGCTCACTGTGCCGGTCAGGGTATTCCCGCGTCTGGAAACACCGAGTGAAAACGAAGTCACTTCCCTGCCGGACCTTGACCTCAGTCAGCAAAACCGCAGCGGCCGCCGCTACGGTACGGAGATGCATGCCATCCTGGCTGAGCTGCCGGATATTGTCTGGAGCGAAGAAGACCTGGTGAAAACAGGCCTGCCGCCATGGGACAGACAGCGCCTCATGGCCTTCGGGAATTCAGCCCTCTACCAGTCCTGTCTGAAGTACGAGATCCACAAAGAATATCCTTTCTATGTGGAAACAGACAGTTTCCGCATGAGCGGCACGATGGACTTTGTTGCCATCGGTGATGATGAAATCATCCTGATCGACTTTAAAACCGACCATGCCGAACCGGAAGACATTATCGAGCGTTACAGCGGCCAGCTCAATGCCTACCGCAGAGCCCTCCATATTCTTTACCCGGACAGACCGGTGAAAGCCTATGCCTGGTCGCTCCACAGCAACGCCGCAATTCTGATTGAAGAAGAGGAAGAAGAAGAATAAAAGCAGGCCGATTCCCTGATAACACGGAATCGGCCTGTATCCGCTTCTGTTAGGCTTCCTCCCATTCATACTGAGTATCACAGGCATGGTAAGTACTGCTATGCTTGCTGCAATATTCAAAGAACTTGCCTGATCAGGATGATATCATTCTGCCTGACAGGCAGCCTTTTTCGCCAGGTGGATCCACTTTACCGCTCACATTCAAAAAATCATCTGGCGCCACTTTTGCATGACTGAAAGTACTGATTTTCAATATTGTCTATGTTATCAAATGTGCTTTAATGCAGATAAATATCAAGGCCGTTGAATAGACACAGACATCAGCTCAAATCTCTTAAAGGCATTCCAAATGGTTTCATAATCCTGCATAACATATGCGCTTTTGTATTCCTGAACAAAAGCATCGTTGATATCTTCATCGGTTTCTCTGTCAAACAGCGTAAGCTGAAAAACAAAGTCACCCGCGTTTTCATCCAGGAGTTCTCTTATGTATTGTTATCCGACGCTCTGATCATAGATACCTCCATAGTGATCTGGTGAATGAAAAACACTCCGAAGAGTGTTAAGTTGAAATATCTGTTATCAATACCACAATTCATAGTACTGATCAGGTATGTGTTGTTTTGTGGAAATATTTATCAACGACCGTAGAATCATATTCGTATGTCTCGGTGTTCCTTTTTCGTAATCTGTTAACTTGCGATCAATGATACTGCCGGATTTCAAATCAACAGTCACATTACCACGGCTTCCAGAATGCTCGATTTCGTATTCCGCGCTGATCACCGTGTTATTTTTTTTTACGTTGTAGAATTCGATCATGGCATTCCGTCGCCTCCACATCATAATTCTACTGCTTTGACGCCAAAATGTGTGTTTTATCTTGCAACATGTCAGGGGGGTTTTGCATGAAGCTTTATTTGTCGGTTGAGCCCTGAAAACTTGTCCATCCATCCGTATTTCTGGATAACCCGCATCCTGAACAGAAGCTTTTTTATGCAATCAGAAAAAAGAATGTCAAAGCGCAGAATACCCCTATCGTGTTTCGCAAAAACTTTTTGCTTTTGTCAGCAGTCATCTATGATAGAAAGGCTTTCACAACAATGTACGAGGTGATATTCATGCGGAAATCAGGGTTATATTTTTCGGTGAGTGAGGTTTTTTGCCGCTTCACCGAAAATTATCCTGTTTTTGAATCTTGGCAGCTGAAGTATGACATCATGCATGAAACAGATCATCCATCACAATGGTATTGGTGAAATCACCGAAATACTCGGAGCGCTTCAGCCCAAACGTTGTGATCAGCGTATGATGGATGGATACCTTTTTCGGCAGCAGTTCCCGCAGCAGCCGTTCCCTTCGCACCAGGGCGAAATGGCATTCCTTGTTCGCTCTGAATTCATCTCCGCAGAACTTGATTTCACATACATTCACCACATTGTCTCTTCTTTCAATGATGAGATCAATCTGGGCGCCTTCCGTTTCGTCATCTCCTCTTTTTGACCACAATGATTCGTCTGTGCTTACGCCGCTGATGCCTAGGGCAAACTTGATCTGGCTGATATGATGGAAGCATATGTTTTCAAATGCATACCTTCGCCAGGCATTTGCGGCCGGAGAATCGGCAATATTGATCCAGCCTGACTTCCTTCTGGCTGACTGTCCGCTGACAAAACGCAGATAGAAATTGCAGAGAGGATCGACCAGCTTATAAAAGCTTTCCCTTTTTCCATTTCCGAACGAATCATACTTGATGATAAAAGCACCCGATTCCAATGCCTTCAGCTGTCTGCTGAACTGCCCGCTGTCCGCAATTCCGGTCATATGCAGCAGTTCCTTTCTGGTCAGGCCCCTGTTTTTGGTGTTCAATGCCGTCACAATTGATTTCATCACTTCTGGATTTGTAAACAGGGATGCAAACAGACGGTCAAACTCATCCCTTAACGGTGCGTTTCGTTCAAAGAATAATGCCTGGATATTCTGGGCAACACTGAGTGAGCAGTCGAAATAATTCAGATAAGAAGGGATCCCCCCCACGGTCATGTATGCCTGCGTGACATCATACCGTGAAAAAGAAAACCCTTTTGATGCAAAGAAGCGTTCGCATTCATTGAGAGTGAATGGCTGAAGTTCAATCTGACATGTCAGCCTTCCGTAAAGCCCGCCATGGTTATTCACCAGTTTATCAAGGATCCACGAAGTGGAACTGCCGCATACAATTACCATGATATCATGCCGGTGACATGCGAAATTGTTCCAGAATGCTTCCAGGCCGGTCATGAATCCGGATCTGGGCGTATCCATCCACTGAATCTCATCAAGGAAAATCAGCTGCCTGTCTTCCTGTTTTACGTGACCCATCACATATTTTTCCAGCAGATCAAACGCTTCCAGCCATGAATCTGGTGCTTTGCATTCGCCCATTCCCTGTTTCAGCAACGATCGGTAAAAGTGTTCAAGCTGGTCCTTTGTGTGTTTTCTCTTGACGGAATCATCGCTTTCAATGCTTACAGGCGACAGGCCTGCATGCCGGAATGTGATTCTGTCACCGAAATGTTCATCGATCAGAAATGTTTTTCCCACCCGTCCTCTTCCATACAGCGCAACGAATTCAGCCTGCCCGCTGTCGTACAGTTCTGTGAGTTTTTTCTTTTCTTTTTCTCTGCCTATGATCATATTTTCCTCCAAACGGTTCCTTACAGCTTTCTTCGGTGAGTGAGGTTTTCTGCAGCTTCGCCGACATTTTTATGTATATGTTTCGCTTTTACCCGTTTACATATCATTTATATTTTTCGGTGAGTGAGGTTTTTTGCCGCTTCACCGAAATTTATCTGTCTGTTCCATTGGAAGAACGTCATATCGTTCAGATTCCCATGCAGTGTTTCTGCCTTCAGGAACTGTCATATATTATTCGTCCACCGTGTAACAGAAACCGTCCCGGCTGCCGGGGCGGTTTTCCATTCCTTTGAATGATTTTCACGTTTCACGCCTGATGCAGGCGGCGGTATTCGGACGCCGTGATATGGTAGACCTGCTTGAATACCTTATCAAAATAACCACGTTCCGTATATCCGGTTTCCGCGGCAATCTCATCAATCGAAAGACGGCTGCCTCTTAGCAGGCTGCCGGCTTCCATCATCCGGCAGCTGCGCAGGATTTCGCTGAAGGTCATATGCGTGACCTTCTTCAGAAACCGCATCATTGAGCGGGACGAATAGCCATAGTAGTCGGAAAGGCTCTGCAAAGAACAGTCCTGATAATTCTGACGGATGTATTTCAGCACATCATCCACATCCAGGCCGTCACTCCGGATTGCCTTTTCTTCCTGGTGCTTATGCAATGACCTGGCCATTCCCACAAGCATGCGGCTGAAGTCAGCCCGCATGGCGTTTTCATACAGATACTCTTTCCGGTCGTATTCCAGAATCAGGTCATGCACGCACTGCCGGATTTCTTCATTTTCATTCAGGTCAAAGCGCATGAACTGATCTTCGGGAATGTTATAGAGGGAATTGATATAGAACTGCGACACCGGGTTGCCCGAGTCCAGCAGGTCCAGGAAGGAAGATGTAAAGACCTCCTTGCCGATCAGGATATTGAAGACAACACAGTCATCTGCCACTGTGAGCTTATGGACGGTCTGCAGGCTGTACAGCAGGATCTCCCCGGCATGGATCGTCATTTCCGTATCCCCCACCTGGTTTTTGCATGTACCACGCCAGACATACATCATCTCAAAGAAGTCATGGCTGTGGAACAGGGATTCCCGGAAGGTGATGCCCAGCTTCGTATCCTCTTCATCAATCATTTCCCCTCTGACCTCAATCAGCAGCCCATTGCGGAATTCCGTATCCTGGTTCAGCTTCACGAAATACGAAGGCGTCTGAAAATACTTCAGAAAGGCTTTCAGTTCTTCGTTGTCATCATACGGCAGGTTGGTTTTATACGAATTGATATGATGGCCCATATACGTCGGTGCGGTGTATTCCCGCACAATCAGATTTTCAATTTCTCCGTTTTGATTCATACCCCTATTGTCGCATTATTACCGATCGGATGTCACCTTTTTTCATAGGAAGGAACTCGAAAAAACGGCATCATATGGGTGCGCAAAGCAAAGGAGAACAACAAGATGAAGCAAACGATGAAATCTGCCTTCGCGGCCCTGCTGGCGGTTAGCCTGACCGCCTGTACAAAAGAATCCACAGTCTCTTCAGTGCCTGCCTCTTCAACAGTCAAAGAGAGCAGCACCGTAAGCCCGACCGAGGAGCCTGTCACCGTCAACACCGCATTTGCGGCTGACTTTGCCGCTCCGGCAGACGAATACAGGCCTCTGACCCGCTGGTGGGTGCCGGGTTCCATGATGGACAAAGAAGAAATCAAGGCCGAGATTGAATCTATGGTCAGTGCCGGATTCGGCGGGGCGGAAATCGTTCCCGTTTCCGTTGCCGGCGGCGATGGCGAAGGACAGCTTGACTGGGGCAGTGAGCACTGGAAAGAAGTGACGAAATACATGCTGGAAGTCGCCGGTGAAAACAACTTCACCATTGACTTCACAATGACCCCGGCCTGGCCGCTGGCCTTACCGACCATTACCGATGTCAACGATCCGGCCCAGGGTGCCCAGATGGAACTGGACGGTGCCTGGATTGACGGCATCACAAAAGAACATCCCTTCACCGGCAAGCTTCCGGTATCTGAAGAAGCACAGAGCGATGCCGAAAAGGTTGACGGCAATGTCGTCCTGGTCGGTGCTGCCGCCGCAAAACTGGTGGACAAAGAAAACAATACCCTTTCCTACGACAGTGCCATCGTGCTGGAAACCACTGACAACGGCGATGGTACATACAGTGCTTCCTTTACCCCGGAAGACGATGGTGAATATGTCATCTATGCCTGGTACCAGCATCCCTCCGGAAACCGGAAATACGAAAACAACCAGGTTGACCACTATTCCGAATACGGCAGCCAGATGATCATCGACTACTGGGAAAACGAACTGATCCCCTATTACGGCGACGCCTTTCAGAATGTCCGTTCCATGTTCATTGATTCCCTGGAATTTGAAACCCATCTGGACTGGACATACGGCCTGCAGGATTCCTTCAAAGAAGCCAACGGCTATGACATCACCCCATACCTGGCAGCAGTATACGATGCTTCCGATGAATGGACAGCCATCGGCAACTACATGGGCGAACCGGTGCCTTCTTTCACTTTCGACAAGAACAACACCGAGCTTGTGAATGACTTCAAGGAACACCTTACCCGCCTTTACATTGAAAACAACATCAAGCCGCTGGCTGCCTTCTGCGCAAAACACGGCATCACCCTGCGCTATCAGACTTCCTACGGCAAGAGCCTGGATACAGCGGAAACAGCGCTTTACCCGGACATCCCGGAAACAGAATCGCTCTACGGCAACGATTATCTGGACTTCTACCGCCTGCAGGCCGGTGCGGTCCACGCGGCTGACAAGCCTGTCTATTCCATGGAAACTTCGGCCGAATGGACGGAAACATGGAACCCGAAAAAAGATGACGGCAATTACGGCACAAGAGGCAACGGCGAACTCAACAGCGGCAACTATGAACAGACCTTCCTGGACCACATCTGGCATGACCAGAGAGCCTTTGCGGCCGGTGTCAACCAGGTTGTCTTCCATGGCTACCCTTACCGCGGCTCATATAACGGCGATGTCGTCGAAGGCACACAATGGCCCGGCTTCACCGGTTTTGAATCCTACCGCTGGTCCAACTCCTGGGGCGAAAGACAGCCCAACTGGATGTTTGCGAAAACATACACAGACTTCCTCACCCGCAGCCAGTTTGTCCTGCGCCAGGGCACCCCGAAGGTGGATGTGGCCGTCTACCGCCACAGCTACTATGAAGTCATCGACTTCTGGGGACCGGACAAGATCTTCATGACGGAAGACCTCGAACAGAACGGCTACAGCTATGACTTTGTCGATCCGGCCGTCCTGAGCCTTTCGGACATGACCGTCAAAGACGGTGTCCTGGATGCTGAAGGGACAGCATACAAGGCACTGGTCTTCTACAACCAGACAGCTCTTTCGTCTGATACCGTAAAACGTCTGCAGGACTATGCGGACAACGGCCTGAAGATCATCTTCATCGGTGAAACCCCCAGCGAAAAGGCATCCATGCAGGATGAAGACATCACCGATGCCATGAACACCCTGCTCGCAAACGCCAATGTCACCGTCATCGACAGCATTGACAAGACCCTCAAGGCACTGCAGGATGCCGGTGTGGAACCGGATGCAGGCTATCACAATGAAACACTCCTCGCCAGCCACAGGCAGGCGGATGACATGGATTGCTACTACCTGTACAACTACGGCAATACGAAGAACTACAGAGAAATCGCCGAAGCGAAAGCCGTGGATACCGATGTCACTCTCAAAGGCGAAGGCAGGCCGTATGTGCTGAATGCCTGGACCGGAACCGTTGAACCGGCCGCATATGAAGAAACAGAAAACGGCATCATCACCCACATCCATCTTGAACCCAATGATTCGATGATCATCGTCTTAAGCAAGGATGCCCTTGCGGAAGCCGCAGACCCGGCAGAAAGCATCAAAGAAGAAATCACCGTTGAAGGCTGGGATCTGGACATTGAAAGCTGGACCATGGGTGATACCGTCCTGGATACCGAGAAGACCATGATTGAAGTCGGCACGGTCAATGACCTCAAAGCATGGAAAGAACTGGATGAAGCGCTGACGGATGTTTCCGGCATCGGCACCTATACCACCACCTTCACCGTGCCCGAGGATTGGGACGGCCTGGGCGCTGAGCTGCTGGTGGGCTCCACCAACGGCAGCCTCGCCGAGGTGACCGTGAATGGCCAGGTGGTCGGCGTGATCGATACCCGCGAGCTGGCCCTGGATATCTCCGACGCGCTGGTGATCGGCGAGAACGAGATCTCCATCAAGGTCGCCTCCACGCTGACCAACCGCATGTTCCAGCGCAACTACGGCGCCGGCGCGGGCTGGGGCGTTGAAGGCAGCGAGGGCGGCGGCATGTTCGGCAGCGCCGATGTCGTGCGGCCTCAGGACTACGGCCTGACCGGCGGCATCTGCGTCGCGCCCTATGTGGTGACGCCCATCGCGTGATCGATTGGTACTGAAATAACGGCATAAGTTCACCGGGCCGCGCA
>JAFWCP010000545.1 GCA_017536845.1 Solobacterium sp.
AGGATATCATCGAGGGAGAACTCGGGGATATCATCCTCAACAACAGGTGCCTTCTCCGCAACAGCTTCCACGATCGGCTTCTTCTCTTCCACAACAACCGGTTCAGCGGGAATCTGCGGCTTGGGCGCAGTGATGGTTTCTTCCGTGTTGCGGCCGTACATCGGGGAAATGATCGGTGTTGTATTGACCGATGTCTTCTTCTGCGATGTGGTTGCGTTGAACCGCGAGGTTGTTGTCTTCAGGGCATTCATATCCTTTTCATCCACACCGAAAATCGGCGAGATGACAGGCTGGAACTGGTAGGCCGGACGTTCCTTCTTCGGCTTGGAAGTCACGGATCTCTGCTTGGCAGGCTGGGCGCCGTCAGCCTTGATGCCCAGCGGCGGCTTGGTTTCCGAACTGATCGATGCTGTCCGCTGCGCGGTCTGCTGGACACGGCTCATCGGCTGCGGCTGCGGTTTGGGTGCAGGCTGCGGCTTTGGTGCCGGGGCCGGTGTCGGTTCCTTGAAAACCGACTCGGAGCGCGGAGCCGGATTGCGAACCGGTTCCACCGGGATATTTGCTGTGACATCAATCCGCTGCATGGTTGTCCGGGGCTGATCACTTGCGGCCGGTTTCGGTGCCGGCGCAGGCGAAGGAGCAGGCTTGACTTCCGGTTCGGGTTCCGGCATACGGATCGGCTCTTCCACTTTCGGCGCAGGCGCAGGCTGTGTGTAGACAGGCTGAGGCTTGGGTGCCGGGGCCGGTGTTATGACGGGCGATTCGGAAGTATCTTCCTCTTCTTCAAATTCGTCGTCATCATCCTCAAACAGGAGGTTTGAAATTCTCTTCAACATAAGCTCTTCCTTTCGTTATTCACTTCATATTTTATGCGATTTCAGTATCGTTGTTAAGAAAAATTAATAAATGAAAAACCGTTATTCAATATTTCCGCTTTCTTCATCCTTGTTTTCTTCATCGCCGTCTTCACTGCCCTCTTCATCGGGCTTGTCGGGATCAATGTAGTCGCTGCCTTCTGTTCCTTCTTCGACAGTGTCTGTATCCGGAATCTGTTCTTCATAATAGCCGCCCTGGTTGCTGGAAGGAATTGAGCCTTCAAACAGTTCAGCCAGCAGGCCGTTTTCAGGAACGGCATTTTCGAACAGCCTGACGTCCCGGCCATCATAGGAAATGGTCTCCTTGACGGCGTAATCGGTCAGCACCGCCTCGCGGTTGACTTCAACCCCGCGGGCAATCTTCATCATGACACCAGCTGCCTCAGCAGCATTTTCCCTGGTGATCATGCCGGAAAACTGGATAATACCGGCATCCACAAAGACAAGATACCGTTCTTCATCAAGATCATAGATGGCCGCATCATAATCCAGCAGTTCACCGGCGGCATTCATGTACTTGCCGGATTCCCGGGCCACAGCGGCAGTACCGTTTAAAGGATCGTGATCCTGCGAGGCATTGACATAGTACTTGGCATTGACGATATCAGCAACGTCAAGATTCATGACGAAGGTTTCATCATTCCAGATGAAGCGGTTGCTGGAAGCATCGGCGGACAGCCGTCCCACCGATGGTTCAAGATAGTAGGTATAGTAATCCTTGCTGTAATTGGGGGCGCCGGTTTCGGCTGTTAAGGCTGCTGTAATCTGCGCGTGCAGGGCATTGGCCGGATCGGTTTCAGCCCTGCTGCAGGAAGCCAGAAGCCCCGCAGCCATTACCGGCAGCAGAATCTTTTTCATAACTGCTCCTTTTCCGCGGCCACAAACCGGTAAATCGGCTGGCCCAGATCCAAAAAGCGCTGCTCATATTCGGTAATCGCATCTTCTTCATGCGGCGTACGGCGGTAATCGACCGAAAATTCGCGGAAGCAGAAACCCGCTTTGACAAAGCCGATCACGGAAGCTTCAAAGAGGTCCTTGTTATCGGTCTTCATCGCGATGATCCCATCCGGTGCAAGAAGCGTCCTGTACATGGCCAGGAAGCTGTCGGAGGACAGCCGTCGCTTATGGGTGGATTTCTTGGGCCAGGGGTCTGAAAAGTTCAGATGCAGGACATCAATTTCACCCGGCGCAAACCAGTCGGCAAGGTTTTCGGCATGGTTGACGATAAACCGCCGGCTGCTGAGGTCTTCACCCGATTCCACCGCCTTGCGGGCCGCAACGGCCGCGGCACTGCGGTCTTTTTCAAGGCCGATCCAGCCTTCGTCAGGATACATACACGCCATCGTGTTGAGATAGCCGCCCTTTCCGGCACCAAGTTCAACGTGCAGAAGCTGACAGTCAAGCAGTTCATGCCACTTTCCCCGGCACTCCGTCGGTGCTGCCAGGGCGATATCATCGTGAGCTTCCAGCCAGGGATCAGCCCATTTCTTTTTCCGCATGCGCATGCTGTGTCTCTCCTTCTCCGTACGTTTATTTATCATATATGATTTGCTTTGCTTGCGCAAATCAAAAAGAATACCCGAAACCGTATATTCTTAGCCATTTCATTCTGTATATATTCTGAAAGCACTTATAACAGCATGAAGTTCTGGAATATTCCTGCAGTATCAGACAGTACCTTCCGGCCTGAACATCTGGATGATCATGTTCCTTCGAGGAAAGAACAGCCATTTCACTGCTTATGCATCATTTATGATGCTGTATAAGAAACGACAGCATTTCAGCCTGATGACCATGTTCATCAGAACACTCTATGCCGTCGGCTCAGGGTGAGGGGATGTTTTACGGGATCAGCCGGATGCTTTCTGAGATCCGCACCCGAAAAAGATGATATACAACAGCCGCTGTTAAATCGTACATCCCCGTAAAAGAAAAGATCGTACCTGGAACAAACAGTCCGGATACGATCTGTACATATGTCGCTTAACCTGTTACAGCCTCATTCACGTTCAGCTGGTCTTCTTCTTGAAGACACGGCGTTCAACGTTGGCATTGCTGGTGGCATTGCGGGTGCCGTGGCTGCTGCCCGGCCGACGGCTGCCGCCTCTGGAACCGCCTTTGTTTTCGGTATAGCCTTCCGGCTTTTCGATGCACTCACGGGCAGAGACCTTGATCTTGCCGGCCTCGTCAATGGCGATGACCTTGACACGGATCTTGTCGCCGACCTTCAGTGCGTCAGCAATGTTGGGAACCTTTTCCCATGCCAGCTGTGAAACATGCAGCAGGGCATCAGTGCCCGGGAACAGGGTGACAAAGGCGAAGGATTCTCTGACTTCAGCGACGGTCGCGTCGAATTCCTCACCCATCTTGGCTTCTCTGATGAGTTCAAGGATGATGTTCTTGGCCTTGTCGATCATCTCCTGGTCGGTATGATAGATAATGCATCTGCCGTCGTCATCAATATCAATCTTGACGTCGTTGCATTCTTCGATGATCTTGTCGATCTGCTCGCCGCCCTTGCCGATGACGATGCGGATCTTATCGGTCGGAATCCACAGCTTGTCCATCTTCGGAGCATACTTGGAAACGTGGTCACGCGGTTTGTCGATGGCAGTTTCCATGTTGTCAAGGATCTGCATTCTGCCCTTGTGGGCCTGGGCCAGAGCTTCTTTCAGGATCTCCTGGGAGATGCCGGTGACCTTGATGTCCATCTGCAGGGCGGTGATGCCGTTGCGGGTGCCGGCAACCTTGAAGTCCATGTCGCCGTAATGATCTTCCATACCCTGGATATCGGTCAGGATGGAATATGTATCGCCGACCGTGATCAGACCCATCGCCACACCGGCGACCATGGCCTTGATCGGAACGCCTGCCGCCATCAGCGACATCGTGCCGGCGCAGATGCTGGCCTGCGAGGAGGAGCCGTTGGATTCAAGGACTTCTGCGCATGTACGGATGGCGTACGGGAAGTCATCTTCAGACGGCAGTACCTGCAGCAGCGCTCTTTCGCCAAGGGCACCATGGCCGATTTCTCTTCTGCCCGGGGAGCCCATGCGGCCGACTTCGCCGACCGAGAACGGCGGGAAGTTGTACTGGTGCATGAATCTCTTTTCCGTGTTCAGGGTCAGGTCATCAATAATCTGGGCGTCGCTCAGCGGGCCAAGAGTTGTAACCGACATGACCTGCGTCTCACCTCTTGTGAACATGGCGGAGCCATGGGCACGGGGCAGCAGGTCAACCTGGGAATCCAGGGGCCTTAATTCATCAAGCGCTCTTCCGTCAGGTCTGATCTTCTCTTCGGAAATCAGTCTTCTGACTTCCGCTGCTTCGATCTCGACAGAATACTCATGCGCCTGCCTGATCATCTTTTCCTTTGTCTTTTCATCGGGCCATTCCATGGTTTCAGCCTTGGCTTCCATTTCGGCGATGATTTCATCAATGGCGCCGTATCTTTCCAGCTTGCCCTTGATGGAGACAGCTTCTCTGATGCGCTGGGCACCGCATTCATCAACCATGGCACGGATGGCGGGATCAATCTCATAAAGAACGACTTCCATCTTTTCCTTGGCACATTCGGCAATGACCTCTTCCTGGATCGCGCACAGTTCCTTGATCGCCTCATGGCCGACCATCAGCGCTTCCAGCATTTCGTCTTCGGAGACTTCTTTGGCACCGGCTTCGACCATGTTGATGGCTTCCTTGGTGCCGGCAACAGTCAGGTTCAGGGTTGAACGTTCAGTCTGTTCAACCGTCGGGTTGATGACATATTCACCGTCAACCTTGCCGACGATGACGCCGGCGACCGGACCATTGAACGGGATGTCAGATACACATAATGCCAGGGAGGACCCGAACAGCGAAGCCATTTCGCTGCCGACATCCGGGTCAACCGAGAAAACGGTTGCCACTACCTGGACTTCATTGCGGAAACCTTCCGCAAACAGAGGACGGATCGGGCGGTCGATCAGACGTGAGGTAAGCGTCGCATGATCGGTAGGTCTTCCTTCTCTTCTTAAAAATCCGCCCGGAATCTTGCCCGCTGCGTACATCTTTTCCTGATATACGACGGTCAGCGGGAAGAAATCCGTATCCTTCGCCTCGCTGCTGGCGGTTGCCGTTGCGAGGATTACCGTGTCGTCATAGCGGATCAGTACGGATCCGCCGGCCTGTTTTGCAATTTCGCCGTTTTCCACCGTCAGTGTTCTGCCGTGGAAATCCCAGCTTCTGGTAAACTTTTCCATTTCTCTTCAATACCTCTTACATATCAACGATTTCTTCTTCATTTTTATTCAAACGTACAATATTCTACATCAATCACTTTCCAAATACAAA
>JAFWCP010000546.1 GCA_017536845.1 Solobacterium sp.
AAGGGGATCAGATGATCCCCTTTGACTGACAGTTTATGCGTTGACGACCGGCTGGTCTGCCCAGAGTGCTTCCAGACGGAAGAGCCGCCTTGTCTCCTCCGTGAACAGATGCACGATGACTTCGCCCAGATCCACCAGCACCCAGGTGCTGTCCTTTTCGCCTTCCCGGGCCCGGATGAAGTAGCCGTATTTCGCGGCATCCTGTTCCAGAAATTCCGCCAGCGACTGGATGTGGCGGACGTTGCGTGCCGTGGCGATGACGAAGTAGTCGGTGAAAGGGTTGACCGCCCGCATATCGATTGCGACGATATCCTCGGCCAGCTTTTCATCAAGCGTATGCATTACAATTTCCAATAATTCAGACATGCTTTCCCTCCGTTTTGAGTATGTATGCCCGCGATTCTTCCTTTACCAGGTGCGCTGCTGCCTTGAGGTCCCTTCTGGCCAGATTCGTCTGGAAAGAAGTGTCATAGCCCCGGGTCGGTTCGCATTTGTCCGCGATGTACAGGACCCGGTCATAGGCTGTGCGCCCTTCTCCTTTGACGTGATGATGCACGGCATGCAGCACCCGGCGGTCAAAGACCCGCTGATGGGCGCGAAGCCATATAGCGGCTGTATATCCATGATAGACGGCCGGATGCTCGTTGACAAGAGCAGGCGCGAAATTCTTCAGGATTGCTTCGCCTGATTCCTGATCAAACCGCTTGGTCACGTCATGCAGCATGCCCATCGCAAAGCATAACGACAGGTCCAGGCCGTTGGCCGCGCCAAGCTCCATGCAGACCTGTGCCACACTGCGGGAATGGGCTGCCCGCTTTTCATTGCACATGGCATCCAGGGTCTGCTCCAGGTAGCAGTTCTCCTGCCTTAACAGCCGCAGCGAGCCTTTTGCGGCCTTGTCGAAGTGTCCGCTGCGGACCTCTTCCTCATCAACCGGCTCGATTTCAAGGTCGGCAGTCAGCCCGGACGCTGTATAAATGTGCCGGTACGGCCTGAAGACTTCTTCGACAATCTGCTGCCTGAGCTCTATGGGCAAGATGCCCTCGCCGTTGACGCTGACGACAAAGACGCCGTCCCGTGAGCGGTACAGGGCCAGGATCTTTTCGACTTCGGCCCTGGTAATCGGATCAAATGTTCCCGCGACAATCATGGCAGAATGATCTGCGGCTCCTTTGCCGCTTTGTACAGGATGACCTGACGGCCAATGATCTGCACCATTTCGCTGCGGGTCAGCCGGGCCAGGTCAAAGGCGATTTCCTTGATGTCATCGCTGACCGACTTCATGACCGTGACCTTGATCAGCTCATGGGTGCGGAACACGTTGTTGATGTTGTTGATGACGGAATCGGAAATTCCGTCCTTTCCGATCTGCACAATGGGTTTTTCCGTCATTGCCAGAGACCGGAGAAATGATTTCTGTCTGCTGTTGAGCATTACTATACCATAGCCTTTCTGAACGTGACATTGACGCCTTTGGGCACCTTGACGCGGATGCCGCTGACATGTCCGGAAACACACGCCCAGCCCAGGCCGTCAACCACGATATCCAGTTTTTCTTCTTTTTTACTGATGCGGTATTCGCTGAATACCGCATCTTTCACGGCCGGCTTCAGCATCTTTCCATATTCTTTTTCCCACAGGCCGTCGGCCTTTTCAATTTTGCCGCGGTGGATGGGCAGATCGCCGGAAATGTACCAGACGCAGCCTGCCTTCTCGCATCCGGCCAGGTCCAGCCGGGCCAGGCCGCCGACAGCAAAAGACTGGTCACCCTTGAGCTGGAAGCCTTTGGGCTTTACGGCGCTGCGCGGCATGACGGCCTTGAGTTCCTTTTCCGGCAGCATCATCAGGATTGAATGGGAGATTTCGATGCCCGGGGTATCAATGAAGGTGATGCCGTCCACCGTCATTTCGTTGAAGTCAAGCGTTGTGCCGGGAAAGCGTGACATCGTCAGTGCATCGCTGTCCATCAGCCGGTTGAGCAGCGTGCTCTTGCCGGCATTGGCCCGGCCCATGACGACGACCGGACGACCATTGCCGTAGCGCTTCACGGCGTCCATGATTTCAGCGGCACCCATGCGGTCTTCTTTTCCCGAAAGGATGAGTTCATGGATGGCCACCCCCTCTTCTTTCAGGCGTGAGAAGACAAAGCGGGCGATCTTTTCGTGGTTCATCGTCTCCGGCAGCAGGTCGCGTTTGGTGGCCGCCATGATGATATCCATATCCCGCAAGCGCCGGTTGAGGCCGGGGATCATGGAAGCTTCAAAGTCAAACAGGTCCACCACCCATAAGACAAGGGCGTCCAGTTCGGCGATCCGGTCAATGACTTCATCCGGGTCAATGCCTTCACGCATCGAGACGGTCAGGTCATCATAGTGCGTCAGCCGGAAACACCGCTGGCAGAGGGCTCCGTCAGGCTTCGGCGTATAGCCGGGCAGTTTCGGATCAGTGCTCTGCAGCACGGCCCCGCATCCGGGGCATTTTCTGATTTCAGCCATTTTCATCCTCAAATAAAGATATCTTTTCCACATCCGCGTGCACGGTATCATCGGCACCTTCGGGAATGTCGATGATGCGGCATTCCTCAATGCCGCTAAGCGGCAGCGCGTTTTCGGTCAGTTCCGTGCTGCAGAAGCCTGCCTCCCGCTGGCGCAGCGGGATGTCGGTTGCCCGGAAGACCTTCCTTGTCTCATCCATGAAGACAATCTCATCACCCGGGGCACAGCCCAGGATACCGGTGACGACGCTCGGGTTGGACTTGATCTGGCGGCAGATAACCGTTCCCTTGATCGGCCTTGCCCCGGCTGCTATGTCATCCGCCTTGATGCGCTTGAGCGCTCCGGTCTGGCTCATGATGATTGCCCCGGTATCACGTTCCTTCAGCACGCAGGCGCCGGCAAGCGTGTCTTTGGCGGCAAGGTTCATCGCCTTGACACCCTTGGACTTTGTGCCGGTGACGGGAATGTCGCTGATCGGGAAGCGGCAGGCAAAGCCGTTGCGGGAGACAAGGGCAATGCTGTCGGATTCGTAGACGACAAATGCTGCCAGCATCCGCTTTCCGGAAGGCACGTTCATCGCCGGATAGGTCTTGTTGTTCTTGGTGACCTGCCAGGCGGAAACGGGCGTGCGCTTGATCTGGCCGCCGTCATGGACGGTGACGATCCAGGCGTAGGTATTGAAGTTTTTCACCAGGATGGCGGCGATGACCTTTTCTTCCGAGGTGATGCGGACCACCTTGTTGAGGTGCATGCCGGTGTCCTTCCACTTGGCTTCATCGATCTGCCATACCGGCAGGTAGATATACTGGCCGGAGCTCGTAAACAGCAGCAGGGTGTCAAGGGTATCACACTCGATGGAGCCGATGATGACATCCCCCTTCTTCGTGCCGGTTTCGCTGTCTTTGGAAGCGGTGAAGCTGCGCATGGAAACGCGTTTGATGTAGCCGTCCCGGGAAGCGGCGACGACAACATGCTCGTTGACGATCATCTGTTCCTTGTTGATGACGATTTCCTCGACTTCCCGTTCAATGCGGGTGCGTCTGGGCGTGTCGTACTCTTCCTTGACGGCCCGTAATTCCCTGATCATGACAGAGTGCTGGATGTCGCGGTTTTCAATGATCATCCGCATCTCTTCGATCTCGTTGACCAGCTGGGCGAATTCCTCGCGTACCTTGACGATATCCGTATTGGTCAGGTTGTATAACCGCATCGAAACGATTGCGTCAGCCTGGATTTCGTCAAAGCCGAATTCCTTCACCAGGTTCTGGATGGAATCTGCCTTGTTCTTTGAATGGCGGATGATGTAGATGATCTCATCCAGGATCGATACCGCCTTCATAAGTCCTTCCAGGATATGGCAGCGCTTTTCCTTGCGGTCTTTTTCATAGACCGCGCGTCTGACGATGACTTCCCGGCGAAAGTTGATGAAGGTATCCAGCAGTTCAAGGACGCCGACGACCATCGGCGTGCGGTCGATGATGGCGACGTTGTTGTAGCTGTAGTAGATCTGCAGGTCGGTGCTCTTGTAGAGGTAGTTGAGGATCAGCTGTGCGTCGGCATCCTTGCGGACATCGACTTCGATGCGCAGGCCGTTTTCGCCGCCGTCGTCCGCAGCGTAGCGTGTGAACGTGACCGCCTGCCCCATGCCGATGGTCAATCCGCTCGTATACAGGTACACCCGGTCATCCGCCG
>JAFWCP010000547.1 GCA_017536845.1 Solobacterium sp.
CAGAACATCAGGTAAAATGACCTGGCCGGAACGGACCGGCAGAGTAACATGAACGGAACCAAGTTCATACATGACGTCCCGAATGAGGGCTTTGGGCACAGGCCTGGACGTTTTGACAGACAGCGGCGTACTGCTGCCGCATACCATAATGACGGCCGTGATCATACGTTCGGGAGCTGTACATTCCTGACGGGCATAGGATGCGCCGCGCGGACAGGTATTCCCGGTTACGGAAAGAAAGTCGCCGTTTTCTGAAAGGGATACGGACATACGGCATCCGACCGGACAATTGATACAGGTGATGATTTGTTCCATCCGGGTCAGCTCCTTTCGATCCGCACGGTCAGTTCGCTGCCGGACAGATCCCGCAGATCTTCCGGTTTCAGCGTAATAAGCACCATTTCGCCGGGTGTGAAGATCATTGCCTTTTTCCGGCAGATGATCCTGCCGGCACATTCCACTACAGCAGCACTGTTGCGGTACACACCGGCCGGACGGAACATGAGGTTGACAGGCTGCGATACATCCGAACTGATCTTTTGAGGCACCGTACCACGGACACCTTCGCCGTCATGAACGGATATGTAGGAATGACAGGGAACACTACCAAGCACAAATGAGGCGGCAGCAGCGCCTGCCCTGAAACTTTCATCGGACACATAATCAACAAGATCATGAACATGAAGGACGTTTCCGCAGGCAAAGATACCGGGTACGCTTGTACAGAATGTTTCGTCGACTACAGCGCCGGAAGTGGAAGACGAAATGCACACGCCGGCTTCGATGCTGAGCTCATTTTCAGGGATCAGACCGCATGACAGAAGAAGCGTGTCGCACCTGAATGAAATCTCCGTACCCGGAACCGGCCTGCGGTTTTCATCAACTTTGGCAACTGTGACGGACTCAAGACGGTCGCGTCCGCGAATATCGGTTACGGTATGGCTGAGGTAAAGCGGTATATTGTAATCCTGCAGGCATTGGACGATATTCCGGTTCAGACCGGAGGAATACGGCATTATTTCAACGCAGGCAAGTACTTGGGCACCCTGCAGCGTCATCCGGCGTGCCATGATCAGACCGATATCGCCTGAACCGAGAATGACGACCCGCTTACCTGGCATGAATCCTTCCAGGTTAACAAACCGCTGGGCGGTTCCGGCTGAATAAATACCTGAGCACCGTGTACCCGGCGTGCAGAGGGCGCCGCGGGGACGTTCCCTGCAGCCCATGGCAAGGACAACCGCTTTCGCGTGGATGGTCTGGAAACCTTTTTCGGAGGATATACAGGTAACCGTACGGTCCGGAGCAACGGAAAGGACCATGGTAGAGCACTCAATCTGTATGCCCAGTTCAGCCGCCCTGTCGATATCGCGCTGGGCATATTCCGGACCGGTCAGTTCTTCATGGAATCGATGAAGTCCGAAACCGTTATGGATACATTGGCGAAGAATGCCGCCGGGCTCATTTTCACGGTCAAGCACAAGGATCGAACGGATGCCGTGCTCACGGGCGGATATGGCTGCGGCGAGGCCGGCGGGCCCGGCACCGATAATCAGGATATCAACGTTCCTTTCATTCATGGCCTGATCCCTCCCTGAGAAAATCATCGATCGGGCCGGAAAGAAGGAAGCTTCCGGAGCCGTTCTTTGTGATCTCACAAACCGGGATACCGGTTTCTTCTGAAATGATCGAAGCTACACGCGGAAGGCAGAAACCACCCTGACAGCGTCCCATTCCGGCACGCGTACGGCGCTTGACAGCGTCAATCGACCGGGCTCCTACAGGCCGGCGTACGGCTGCACGGATTTCTGCTTCCGTCACGGTTTCACATCTGCAGATAATCTGCCCGTAGGCAGGATCGGATGATACGGCTTCGGCACGCTCTGAATCAGACATATCGTGAAAAGGCTTGGGCGGAAGCGGATAGGCGACTGTTTCCGGTTTCGGGGACAGGTTCAGAAAAGAAACAATCATTCCGGAAAGCTCCGTACCGATGGCCGGTGCAGAAGAAAGACCGGGACTTTCAATTCCGATTGCTTCAAAACAACCGGGGCATCCTTCGCAGGGACCTACGACAAAATCATCTGTAGAAAGGTGGGCTCTCACGCCGCTGAAGTTGGTGATGTTTGACTGCAGGGACAAGGCAGGCCATGTAAGGGAAGCTTTTCTGATGACATCCGAAAGCCCGTCGGCGGTAGTGGCAGTATCAAGCGGATCAGGGATATCTTCCGCTGTCGGCCCGAGCAGCAGGTTGCCGTGAACAGTCGGAGTAACGAGGACGCCCTTGCCCAAAGCGGAAGGACACTGAAAAACAGTTCTGGTGAAAGGCTGAGAAACAGCACGGTCAAGCAGGTAATACTGCCCGCGGCGATGGATCATTTCAAGCTTTTGTTCAGAAAGCTGATTGTGGATTTCTGCGCCGGAAGCCCCGGCACAGTTGACAAGTACCCTGCAGACAAATGTGTGGTCCGAAATGGTATGGATCAAAAACCGTCCATCCGGCAGGAGGGACACTCCAGTGACAGATTCACCGAAACGGAACGATGCCCCGTTAAGCGCCGCGTCATCAGCAAGAGCGAAAGCCATCTCATAAGGGCTGACAAGCGCACTTGAAGGAATATAAAGAGCACAGACTACGGCAGGATTCAGGGCCGGTTCCAGTTCCATGACTGCATCATGGTCTAGAATTGCAAGATTCTGAACACCGTTGGCTTCACCACGGGCTTTCAGTTTTTCAATCGTGGGGCGGTCTGACTCACTCAAAGCGATGACGAGAGCACCGTTCTGCCTGAAAGGGACACCCAGGCTGGCGCAGAGGGCAGGATACATCCGTGCGCCGAGCACGTTGTAATAAGCTTTACGGGTGCCCGGTACAGCATCATATCCGGCGTGAACGATTCCGCTGTTTGCTTTGGTCGCTCCTGAGGCAATATCATCTCCGCGCTCAAGTACAATCACGGAAGCATGATATCGTGAAAGTTCCCTGGCTACGGCACAGCCGGCAATTCCGGCGCCGATGATCAGGATATCCGATTCTGAATACATGATGTCGCCTCCCTGTAATTTCCATATTACCAAAAAACGATATGAACCGCAATGAATAATATGAATGGATACAACCGGTGGCAGATCAGCAGCCTCGGTTGCGTACGCAGCGGTGAAATGATATAATATTCTGAATAGAATTTGACGGAGGAAACGGCATGATCACAACCATTTGCCTGAATCCATGTTTTGATAAAACAGTCAGTGTTGACAGGCTGCAGCCTGGTCAGGTCAACCGGATCCGTGAAGCACGCGTCGACCTGGGAGGAAACGCGATCAATGTGGCTGTTGTCGCCAGGAGACTCGGCCTGGATGCCAGGTGCATCGGCATCATGGGTGAAAACGGTGCTGCGGCGCTGACCTCTCTGATGGACCGGGAAAACCTTGTTCACCGCTTCCTGACGGTTCCGGGGGATGTCCGGACGAATATGAAGGTATACAGCCTGGACGGGCAGGGAGTGACCGAACTGAACGAGCCGGGAACCCATCTTACCGAAAATGCGCTGAACGAATTTACCGGTATCGTCAGGGAAGAAACGGCGGACAGCGATATGGTTGTACTGACCGGGAGCCTTCCGCCGGGATGCCCGGAAGGCACATACCGGGACCTGCTCCTGGCGCTGGACGGAAAGAAGTGTATTTTGGATACGGAAGGGAAGGAACTGGAACTGGCTGCGAAAGGAGCTCATCCTTTCCTGATCAAACCCAATCTTCGGGAAATGGAAGCCACGCTTGGCATTGAACTTCGTACGATGCGCGCAATCAGGGACGCCGCGCTGATCTTCGTAAGGCTTGGAGTCCAGCATTCTGTTGTTTCAATGGGAGCGATGGGCGCAATGTACATTTCGGCGGACAAGACATTGTTCGCACCTGCGCTGAGGGTAGAAACAAAGTCGACAGTAGGGGCGGGTGATGCCATGATCGGCGGCATGCTGCTGGGATACGAGATAGAGAAGGATATGGCCAGAGCATTCCGGTACGGAATTGCCGCCGGAGCAGCGAGTGTCATGACAGAAGGCAATCAGCCGATTGACAGATCCGATTTTGACGCATTGCTCGATCAGGTGAGAATCCAGGAAGTATAAAGAAATGCTTTTCAGACATTACAGACCTGAGTATTCCGACGGCGTGATCGATCTTGTTCCGATGCACATCGGCTTTCCAAACAGGGAGCTTGGATTCGGACATGAACAGATCTGGAAGATAACCCTGCATAATGAAAAGCAGGAGATCGGGCAGATCAGCTACCGTGACGGTGAAAGCAGATGCGTATATTATTACGGTCATATCGGTTATCATATTGATCCGCCTTTCCGAGGAAGGCACTTCGCATATCGGGCATGCAGGCTGATCGAACCGGAGATCAGGATGTCCGGAAAAACTTCCGTCGTGATTACCTGTGACACTGATAACGAGCCAAGCCGCAGGACCTGTGAACGCCTTGGATGCCTCTTTGAACGCGTCGCAGATGTGCCTGAAGATATATACAGCAAATTTGAAATCAGCCGCAGGAAGTGCCGCTATATCTGGCATGTGTCGGCTATGGATGAGCAATGAAAGAGAATGTGAACGGAACTGAGATCAGTTACAGGATCGAAGGCGAAGGAAAAAACAGGGTGCTGATTCTGCACGGATGGGGCTGCGATATGAAAATGATGCAGCCTGTTGCGGACGCACTCAAAAATGATCATCAGATCCTTCTGGTCGATTTTCCGGGCCATGGTGAAAGCGGCAGACCGCCGGAGCCGTGGGGAGTACCGGAATATGCGGATTGCCTGCTGTGTTTGCTTAACAGGCTGTCTTTTTCTCCCTGCGCAGTGATAGCACACAGTTTCGGATGCAGGGTCGTGACCTGGATCGAATCCGGGCAACCGGGGACCTTCAGCAAAATCATTTTTACAGGCGCCGCAGGAATCAGGCCTAAAGCCACGAAAGAAAGCCTGAAAAGAACAGCACGCTTCAAAAAGCTGAAGCACTGTTGTGAAAATGCCCGGAAGATACCTTTTCTCCGCCATGCTGCGGCAGGCTGGGAGGAAAAGCTCAGGCAAAAATACGGAAGCAGGGATTATAACGCACTTGATGAAGAAATGCGAAAAACCTTCGTCAAGGTAATCAGTCTCGATATGACGGAACGATACAGCCGTTTTAAAGCAAGCACACTTCTGATCTGGGGAGACGAAGATCAGGAAACCCCGCTCTGGATGGCACATGAAATGGAAAAACGGATTCCGGATGCCGGGCTTGTGATATTTGAAGGCGGCACCCATTTTGCCTATCTGGAGCAGATTTCCCGGTTTAACACCATCTGCCGGCAGTTTCTGAAGGGGGAGGAATGACATGATTCGGACGTGGATCCTTTGCATGTCGATCGCCAACGGATGTCTGCTGGCAGGCAGAATCCTTCTGCATTATTTTCAGCTGGAAAGC
>JAFWCP010000548.1 GCA_017536845.1 Solobacterium sp.
AAGAAAGCTGGCCGGCTGCCATACGCAGAACCATTGCCGAACTGCCGCGGACTTCCCTGCTGAAAGGATACATGGCCGCCCATGTTGAAACGGTCATCTCCTGCCTTGTCCATGACGCCCTCTGTATGCAGGCCAGCTATTACGGCGGCCGGGAAGGGCTCTTCCGCGGCCTTGCCTATGGTGCTTTCCGGATGCAGGAAAGAAGGTACCGGTCGTCCGAAGACGTAATCTGTGAGGCAGCTGCCGACATCGGCGACCAGACCCGTCTGGATTATGACCGTCTGTACCGTCAGTATGTCCGTGATGACGGCCGCCATACATTTCTGTTTGAAGCAGAAAGGAAAGGAGCAGCCGCATGATCGGATTGCTGCCGGACTGGAACATCGGCTCTGTTTTCAGCTATGTTTTCGGCGCCGAAGAAAACCGCACGCAGGCGGCTGACCTGTATGCCGTCCTGACAGAAAAGGCCTTTGTCAGCCCCGGCCGGCTGTCGGCCGAAGCGCATGGCGGCAATCTGGTCATGCACTGTGAAGGAAAAGACCTGATCACGATCCATGACTTCACCTCCCTGATCGGCCTGACCGAAGAGGTGCCGTTCAGCGCTCTGTTATGGATGTGGGACGCCGCCATGAAGGTGCGGGAACATCTGAACCCGGATACCGTCGATGCCTCCATCCCGCTTTTCACCGTCGTCGACCTGCCGGAAAAGCTGAAGCCGTATACGTTTTCCCTTACGGTAAGCCTTCTGGCCGATGATCAGGCCAGCCCGCAGGGCGGCTTCGACTTTAAGGACTGTCCGCTCAATCTCAATCCGGTGCAGAAGCTGCCGTATCTGAAGACATGCCTTGCCCTGCAGGCCTACAACCACTTCCGTCTGCAGCTCAATGAAGTGATTCAGGCAGCCGACAGCCGCGAGGAAACAATGGGCAGGATCGCGGCGCTGATCGAAGAAGATGCCTGGCCGCATGTCTTTCTGAACCGGCATCGTGACGAAGCGCTGGAAATCATCATGAACCAGATTGATCTGCAGATTGCCGCATATGAAATCTGCGACTTTCTGACCGGGAACATTCTGACGTTGGGCGTCTGCCGGCACCTCCAGAGAAGATACGTCAAAAAGAGCAGTCGGATCCGCGAATTCCAGAAGCTTTACCCTTCCTGGAGCCGCTCTGCGATCAAAGAAAAACTGGAAAGCCTTGATACTTACGGCCTGGGGGACAATTCAAATGTACACTTTTGAAAGCATCTCCCACGGCAGCCTGTTCCGTTACATTTTCGAACATGAAGAAAACAGGCAGCAGGCCATGGAAGTGTTTCAGGCCCTGACCGGGCTTGGCTATGACCCGGCAAAACTGCGGGTATACGGGGAAGGTCCCCAGACGATGTTCATCTATGACCGGGAGTGTTATTGCCGGGTCTATGACCAGGTCATGCCGTTCCGCAGCACCATGACGACGGAATCCCCTTCCCATCTGCTGGAAGCAGGGTTTGAACACCTTGCCGACATCCCGGCAAACGGCCGCCGGTATTTCCTGACGGAATCTCTGGAGGAGACAAAGCGGAGAAAAAAAGAGGCCGGCTTTACGGTCATCGGTCTGAAGGATGCAGCTTCCTTTGCCCCCTCCTGCACCCCCTGGCAGGAGTACACTGCCTTTGTCAGACGCGTCTATACCGGCGGCATGCCGGGCGTTACGGAGATTTATGATGCCATCTATGCCTGCATGCCGGCAAACGGCAGCCTCTGGCGTTTCATGCGCCGTCACGCCGATGAGATTGTCCGCATCATCATGCATGCCCACGCCGTCGGCGCCAGCTGGAAGCAAGGCCATTCGGAAGCCATGGGAAAAGGCTTTGCGGAAGGCGTCTTCGGTATCTGC
This sequence comes from Solobacterium sp., assembly GCA_017536845.1. Next base: position 1,878 of record JAFWCP010000548.1, read on the forward strand.
GCCCTGCTGAAAGTCAGCATGGAAACGACCTTGAAGTTCTTTCAGGAAAGCACCGGGACATCGGCAGCCAAAGCCGACCTGCTGTACCGGTATGCCGGCCAGCATGGCCGCCCCGAGGAATTCCACACATACATCGGCAAGGACAGCGGCCTGCTGTTTGCCAGGGTCTTTGCGGATGAGGAAAACCATGCCTGTGCATCGCAGCTGTACCGGCAGCTTGGTGGCAACGGTGAACCGGGTTCCGTTTCGGCCGATCAGGGATTTCTGGCCTTTACGTCAAAAGACGGCAGACGGATGGCCGTGCATGATTTTGACGGCATCA
>JAFWCP010000549.1 GCA_017536845.1 Solobacterium sp.
CTGTTTTTTGAGTCCTGTTTTTCGCCCGATAATACAACAGGTTGATTCTGTTCAGGATCAGATTTCCGTATAATACCTTGATGATCAGTATTCGAATGATTTGAAGTGTGATTGTGTTTGAATCAAAATCATTCGGCCGAGGCCCACTTATCAAATGAAATAATGATTGGTGGTACCAGTTCATTTTTGCGCTTTGTATTTTGATTTAAACGTGCATTATTCTGCAATATCTGCCGATTTTATTCAACCGAGTCTTATGATTCCTGCAGATTTCCAATGATATACCTGCGATATCTGCCTGTTCCTTTCACAGCAATCTGATGCTCTTCGACCATTTCTGTCAGCAGTGCCTTAATTCTCGAAGGGCTCATCTGCATATATTGAATGATTTCTGCGGAGCCAGCTTCGTCGTTTTCGCGTATATATTCAACGATTTTTTTCTTATTCATCACCGTTTTTTCGGCTTGCTTTTTCGTCCTGTTTTTTCCGTCCTGTTTTTTCCGTCCTGTTTTTTAAGTCCTGTTCTGAATCCTTGGCTATTTCAATTGTTTTTCCCACCTCTTTTTTCAACAGAGGAAGCGTCAGAATTGTCCGATCAGGATTAAACTCTTCCTCAACGATCGGTTCTTTATAGCCGTTAGCCGCCCATACTGCAAAAATATCGGGAACCCCACTGCCTGCACGTTCTCCAAAACCCAAAAAGATTCATCATCTTCATAATTGACTTATTTCTAGGATCAGAAATTCCACCTCGAAGCATCTGCTTTTTACCAGTTCGAATACTGCCGGGATTTTGTAATTCCACTTGATTCCTGTCTTTCAGAATTACAATGCCACGTGGGAGATAAAAGTCTGCATTCACGATACAATTGACCAGTGCTTCTCGCATAGCCTTATGAACAGGCGTATCATCAATTCTTGTAATACCATCCAAAGCAAATGGCTTATCAAGATCTTCCGTTATTTTGTTATATACGCGGAAAAAGAAATCAAAAAGGTTTCCGCTCCAGTCTCCTGAACTGGACTGAATTCGGTTCGTCCAACGAATCGACTGTCCTAAGACTTCCCGATAATCCAGAAAGAAGTCCGGAAAACATCTTACAATTCGATATTCTTCCCCAAACATTAAGAGTCCAGCTGCAGTCGGGTGCAGAGCACTGCCTGCTTTCATCCTTCCGGCAGCACCAATCCGTTCCAGATATTCCTCATCAGAGACCTTTTCCCATACGTGTCCGGGTCTTGCAGCTCTATGATAATTCCGATATCCCCTCACTGACTCTTCATTCAAATCTGACATGGAAAAATCTTCCAATATTGCCTGATCCATACTCTCCTCGGGTTCATCCCTGATCATTGCCTTGATTTCTTACATCGTGCAATGATAGTCTCCTTCCCAGTTTCGACGATATGTCCCACTCCAGATATTATTATTGATGAAAACCGGGCGATTCTCACGCTTTGCCCGCGGAACATTGATAACCATAATTGTATCGCCATTCACGTCATAAGCTGTCACATCGCTGTCCATGAGCAGGTTGATGCTTACCTTATTCGGATTATTAATCGTATCCCAAAAGTCTTTCTTCAACTTTGCTTCATTCTGAAGTCCTGTTGTCACAAAACTTCCATCAGAATTCTCTGCTACCCCAAGAATGATGACGCCGCCGTAACAATTGGCCATAGATGAATAAGTCTCCCAAAGACTGTTTGGAAGTCCACCTTTAGCTTTTTTGACTTCACGTCTGTTGTCTTCACGATACTGATGAAACTTTCTGATATCAAATGCATCCATAATTCTCTGCCCTCAAATCTGCTTAGCTTTCGGTTACGTTATCCTAAGGATATTTTATACTATTTGAATTGCTCATAACATGAAGGTTTTTTTAACGCCAGACTCTCATGAGTTTAAATATCCCGATCTGGTTGATTCAAAGCATTTTCGTCGTTATCTGACACATATATTATTATTCATCCCGCTTGAAATATCAATATCAAATTGTTCTGTTTCCCGTTTTTCTGACCTTCTCTTTTGCCCTGATGATCAATACTGATAACAGCATTGACAGCAGCGAAGAAGCCGCAAACCTGAATACGCTGTTCCCCAATGCCCATGTAACATAGTTTATATAAGGATGCACCATATACACATACAGGCTGAGATCGGAAAAGAGAGGCATATGGAACTTCACATCCGGATGCTTCAGACAATACTGCAGCAGAAATACCGTGCACAATGGCAGGGAAAGATAGCAGTTCGCATCAGCTGCGCCATGCACCTGGGTAAACATTGCTTCTGTCACAAGCAGGATCAGAAACAACGGCAGCAGGAAGGCACTGCAATCAGGCAGACTGTTCTTCCGCATATATACACCAAGAGATAAGAACAGCACGGATTCCGTCAATCCTGCCTGAGGCCATCGCCAGAAGGACATATGCATCTTCATCAGCCCCTGCAGCCATGCCGGCGAAGGCAGAAAGCTGTAGCTGTCCACAGTCATTGCCGCAAGATACAGCAAAGCACCGACCACAATCAGCTGCTTTTCATATCCCCGTCTCCACAATGGCCGCAGCAGGAAACATGTCAGGAACAATGAAACAAGATACCAGTAAATCCCGTTCATGCCGGCTGTACAGACCCGCCTGACAATCCCAAGAGGATCAGATAACAGACCGGGATTGATGACCAGGTTCAGGATCAGGTCAATCAGTTCAAAGACCACATAAATCCTGACCAGCTTCATCAGCCAGGCATTGCTTTTCTTCCTGCCATCCAGCCTGGACGCAAAATAAAACCCGGATACCATGAAGTAGAACGGCACACCGAGCCGGAATAATCCCATTGTCAGAACATGGTTAAGAAACGGATTGCTGTCCGCGAAAAGACTGAGATGAATACCGATGACCGCAAAGGCAAAGACCACCTTCAACAGATCGATTGTCCTGTTTCTGCCCTGATACTTCATTCTTCAATTATAGCAGGGTTTTTTTATGATGAAGCGGCTTTTCGGTCCATTTCCTTGAGTTCTCTTGCAACGATCGGCACGCACAGCAGGATTGTCAGAACATCAGCCACAGCCTGGGTCATGACCACGCCGCTTAAACCGAAGAAACGCGGCAGGATGATGATCAGCGGAATAAAGAAGATCCCATTGCGGGCCGAGGAAGTAATCGAAGCCTGGAATCCTTTTCCGGTTGCCTGCAGCATCATATTGGTCAGGGTTGACGTTGCCAATAACGGCAGGGCAGCTGCCTGCCAGCGCAAAGCCCTGGCACCAATCGCAACAACTTCCGGGTCATCCCGGAACCAGGAGACAACCGCAGAGGCCGGGAAGAAACAGACAGCACCTGCTATGGTCATTAACAGCGTGCCGTACTTCAGGCAGAAGAAAAACCCTTCCTTCACCCTGCTGTAGTTGCCGGCGCCATAGTTATATGAACATACCGGCTGATATCCCTGGCCAAAGCCGATCAGCACCGATGCCAGCATCATCAGCACCCTTGTAACGATGGACATGCCGGCAATTGCCGCATCCCCGCCATACGTCATACTCACCCTGTTCAGCAGCAAGGTTGCGATTGCCGCCATGCCCTGGCGGATTAAGGAAGGCATGCCGCCGTTGGAGATTTCAAACAGGTTATGAAAGCTGAAGCGCACATTGCGCAGGTCAAGACGGATATTCTGCCCCTTTGACGACCCGATCAGCAGAGCAATGAAGCTGGTCATCTGGCCGCCTACCGTTGCCATGGCAGCACCCCTGACACCCAGTCCGAACCCGAACATCAGCAACGGGTCAAGCCCGATATTCATGATGGCCCCGCATAATAACCCCACCATGGCATACATGGCACTGCCCTGGAAACGAAGCTGGTTGTTAATGACAAACTGCCCCATCATGAAAGGTGCTCCCAACAAGATAATTCTCATATAAGCTATCGTATCCGCCCTTGCCGTATCGGTAGCACCGATAAAATCAGCAATGTTCTCCGCAAACAGGTTGCCGGCAGCCGCGACAAGAACACCAAGAACCAGAGCCATCGCAAAGCCGGTTGCGGCAATCTCATTTGCCTTTTTGCTGTTGCCGGCACCAAGGAGACGGGAAAGGTAATTCCCGGATCCCTGCCCGCAGAAGAAACCCATGGCCTGAATGATTGCCATTACCGAAAAGACCAGTCCTACCGCAGCCGTTGCCTGGGTGGAAATCCGGCCGACAAAGTACGTATCGGCAGAATTGTAAATGCCTGTTACAAGCATGGAGATGATGGTTGGAATGGATAAGGAAACAATCAACTGCGGAATCGGTGCCTCCGTCAGCATCTTATGCCTGTCTTTTGCCTGCTTCATTGTCATTGCCGCATTCCCCCTTTTTCCATATCCTACTTGCTTTTCCACCCATGGTCAAGGGACAGAAAACCCTGACGGCAAAGCCCTGATAACCAGCTGCGGCATAAAAAAAACGTTTCTGCAAACGCTTTGTATATTCCTTCAGATTACCTGACCGCTGAAACCTGAACAAAGGAAATCTGGCATTCTCCAGGAAAGTCTTTCTATCCCACTGCAGGTTGACTGTTATTCAATCCCCGGCAATTCACACGCCGTGAACTTATTCTTTTTCTTATCAGTTTTAATCCTGTACGGCCATTTCCATGATCCGTACAGCACCGGAACGCAAATCATCCGTCCCTTCTGTGATCAGGCATCACTGCTGCACCATGTTATTGTCTGCAACAGCCACAACTATGCAATTGCTTCCTTCAGCAATCCGGATATCAGCTCTTCTTCAACTCCAAACTCTTCAGACAGCTTAGCCATTGCTTCTTCGTCTGAGGCACTTGCTTTTCGACAAGGTAACCACCTTGCCAGCACAAAGCCTTTGACCGCATTCGCAATGCTCTTCGTCTTGTCGAGTTCTTTTCTCGTGTTTGCAAGATCCTTTTCAGACTTTGCGGCCTTCCTGGCATTTTCATCAGCACGCCTATTAGCCTGTTCAGCCTTCCTGGCATTTTCATCAGCTCGCTCATTAGCCTGTTTTATTGCCAACGCAGCATACTCTTTAGCAATCTCCTTTGCAAAAGCTTCTACACGTACGCACATAATTTCCATTGCCTCCTCGTCCCCTTTGATTTCCTGCATGACTCTGCGA
>JAFWCP010000550.1 GCA_017536845.1 Solobacterium sp.
CATCCTCAACCTCCTTGGCGGCATGGATACCGCCACTTCAGGCGAAATCATCGTTGATGAAAGGCGGGTAGACCGGTTCAATGAAGAACAGCTGACCGACTACCGCCGTTTTGACATCGGCTTTGTCTTTCAGTTCTACAACCTTGTGCAGAACCTGACGGCTCTGGAAAATGTCGAGCTGGCAGCCGGCCTGTCCGCCAACCCGCTGGATGCAGCCGAAGTCCTGGACCAGGTCGGCCTGCGCATGCGCATGCACAATTTTCCTTCCCAGCTGTCCGGCGGCGAACAGCAGCGGGTGGCCATTGCCCGTGCCCTTGCCAAAAATCCCAAGCTTCTGTTATGCGACGAGCCTACCGGGGCACTGGATTATGTCACCGGCAAGCAGATCCTGAAGCTGCTGCAGGATACCTGCCGCCAGTACGGCATGACCGTGATCATCATCACCCACAATCTGGCGCTCTGTCCGATGGGCGACCGTGTTTTCCACGTGAAGAACGGCCGTATCATCCAGGCCATCCGGCAGGAACACCCGGTGGATGTCAGCGAGATTGAGTGGTGAGACCATGCGGAAGGCGATGATGAAGAACATCCTGCGGCTGATCCGGCAGACGCGGGGCAGATTCCTGACCATGACGGCGATTGTCACACTCGGCGTCGCTTTTTTCGTCGGCGTATCCTCGGCTGCCCCGATCATGGCCCACAGCGTGGATGTCTATGATGACGAAACCAACATGAAAGACATCACTGTCTATGCCAATTACGGCTTCGATCCTGAAGATGCCCTTGCCCTGGCGGATATCGAAGGCATCGAAACGGTTGAAGCGGCCCGTTTTGTCGACGTCATCGGGGTGTATGAAACTATCAACACAGTGACCCGTGTCCATGGCTTCACGCCGGAAACCACGGTCAACGGCTTTGTATTACGGGAAGGACGGCTGCCGGAAAAGGAAGACGAAGCCCTGGCGGAAAAGGGCACAACCCTCTCGCCGGGGTTTGCGCTGGGGACAACGGTGCACCTGCAGCTGCCCGACGGCAGTGACTGCCCGGATCTTTCGATCCGCGATGTCACGATTGTCGGCACCATTGATACCCCTTTGTACCTGAACCAGATCAAGGAAAACAGCACCCTGTCCAACCAGTATATTTCAACCTACCTGTATGTGCCGGAAACGGCATTTACAGTCGATTACTATACCGAAATCAACATCACCGTCAAAGGCGCAAAGGATCTGGATACCTTTTCCGATGCCTATCGTGACTGGGTCAGCCCCGTAAAAAAGAGAATCGAAGAAAAGGCCGAAAGCCAGAAAACCGTAAGGTGGCAAAGGCTGAAAGACGAAGCGGAAGAAGAATATGAAAAAGGCATGCAGGAATATCTGGATGGCCTGCATACCTTTGAAACAGAAACCGCCGAGGCAAGGGAGAAGCTGGATGATGCCTGGAAGCAGATTGAAGACGGGGAGCAGGCACTCAATGAAGGCAAGGAAACCCTTGCTTCTTCGCGCGAGGAACTGGATGCCCAGTCCCTTCTTCAGCACGCTGCGATCCTGAACGGGCTGCGGACGATTGACGAAAACGAGGCACTGCTGAACCAGGCCCAGGCGGAGGTGGACGCAAACCGGGCCATGCTTGAAGAAAACCGGAAGCAGCTGGAAGAGGGTGTGGCTGCCATGCAGCAGGCAAAGGACGGACTGGCCCAGGCTGAAGATGCCCTGAACCGGATTGAACAGCTGTATCCATTATTCAAGAAGGCATATTCCGTCGTTTCCTACCTGCCCCCGGGAACGCCGGTAGGGCTGATCCTGGAACTGGACGAGGATGTACTGGCCCTGGCCGAAAGCTATGGTTTATCCGGCGAGGATTCCGCCGCTGACTTACTGGCTTTCATCGATGAAATGTTAACGACGATGGAACAGGGCAGGGAAGAGGCTGCTGCCGGCAGGCAGAAGATCGAAGAAGCCCTGGCCCAGGCCGGCTACGCCGATCCTGACGAGGGGCTGGCGGACCTGGCTGAAAAGCAGGCACTGCTGGAAGATGGTTTCCGTCAGCTGGAAGCAGGCCAGGCGGAAATTGACAACGGCCGTAAGGCCATTGAAGAAGCCCGCCGCAGCGCTGCCGACGGTATGGCGACGCTGGAAGACGCTCTTTCTGATGCTGTTGCCCGGATTCGCGACGGCCAGAAGGAAATCGAGGAAAACGAGCAGAAGCTGGCCGATGCCCGTAAGGAAGCGGAGCAGGGTGAAAGCGAACTGGCTGAAAAAAGCGCTGAAGCCCAGGCAAAGCTTGATGATGTCCGCAGGCAGCTGGAAGAGGCACGGGAAACCATCGACAGCCTGGCCGCACCGGAATGGATGGTTCTGGACCGTGATTCCCACTATGCCACCGCCACCTATCAGGCAACGGTCGACCAGATGAAAGCGATCGGCGATGTCTTTCCTGTCTTTTTCCTGCTTGTTGCGGCGCTTGTATGCCTGACGACGATGACCCGCATGGTCTATGAGCAGCGGGGTGAAATCGGCGTTCTGCGGGCATTGGGATATACCCGCATGCAGTGTGCTTCGACCTATCTTCTCTATGCCGCCTTTGCGACCCTGATCGGCGATGTCATCGGCCTGGCGGTATATTGATATCAACTGCCCCGTGCTTTTTATGGTGCGGCAGACACCCACAAATACAGCGGGAGGGACCCATGGAGATACGCAACATC